>DASWMA010000265.1:0-8674 GCA_036399995.1 Longimicrobium sp.
GCAACGGCGGTATCGTTGCCTACCGCGCGCGCAGCCCGGTTGCGCGCCCCAGCGCGCAACACGCCCAGAACGGCAGTCTGGAGGTCGCAGAACAAGAGATCGCCCCCGGCGCTCGGGTAAGCACCGGGGGCGATGTCCGTCAGGCCGTCGCGATCAGGCGGACGGCGGCACCGGTTACGGGTTGGTGCCGGCGCGGCCGTACTCGTTCAGGATCTGCTGGCGGTACTCCTGGCTGGCGAAGATCGCCACCTCGACGCGGCGGTTCTGCTGACGGCCGGTCTCGGTCTCGTTCGACCCCACCGGCTCGCTCTCGCCGCGGCCGCTGGTGCGGATGCGCTCGCCGGGCACGCCCATCGACACCAGGTACGAGCGGGCCGCGTCGGCACGGCGCTGCGACAGCCCCATGTTGTACGCGTCGGAGCCCACGTTGTCGGTGTGGCCCACGATCAGCACCTCGGTGCCGGGGTAGCGCTGCAGGCTCTGCGCGAGCTGGCGCAGGTTCTCGCGCCCGGCCGGCAGCATGTCGGCCGAGTTGAAGGGGTACAGGATCCCCGACGCGAACGTCACCGCGATCCCCTCGCCCACGCGCTCCACGCTGGCGCCTTCGCCCAGGTCGCCTTCCAGGTCGCGCGCCTGGTTGTCCATCCGGCGGCCGATCACCGCGCCCGCCGCGCCGCCCAGCACCGCGCCGATGATGGCGCCGCGCGCCGTGCTCCCGGTCTGGTTGCCGATCACGGCGCCGATGGCGCCGCCCGCGCCGGCGCCGACCGCGGCGCCGCGCTGCGTGTTGTTCATCGACGCACATCCGCTCATCAGCGTGGTCGCCA
Source organism: Longimicrobium sp. (assembly GCA_036399995.1). GTDB lineage: Bacteria > Gemmatimonadota > Gemmatimonadetes > Longimicrobiales > Longimicrobiaceae > Longimicrobium. The sequence goes on from DASWMA010000265.1 coordinate 828, forward strand.
TCGCGGCCACGGTGAGCTTCTTAACCACAACGTTCATGTCATCATCCTCCCGTCAGAGGGGCGTTCCAGGCTCCGGAACCAGTTGCTTCCCGCCACCGGCGTTTGCAAGCCCGGTGCCGTTCCGGAGAACCCGCGCGCGTGCCGCCCCACCCGCACGCGCACGGCAAGTACAATCACAGCAAACACTTGCGAAAACCGTTACAGTTCGCGGACTTCTTCGCGTGCTACTACACGACGCCCCCGGCCGCCCTCTCGTCACCCGTGGCCGGACCGTCTCCGGAGGTGTCCAGGAAGGTGTCCACCAGGGCGAGCAGGTCGGTGGACACTTCGGCGGGCGGGCGCGAGGCGTCGAGGATCTCCACGCGGCCCACGCGGGGGATGTAGCGCTGGATCAGGTCGAAGTAGCGCGAGCGCACGCGGCGCTGCTGCTCGGGGGTCTCGAAGATCTCCTTCTTCCAGCGCGAGCCGCGCATCCGCCCCTCGGCCTCGGCGGGCGGCACGTCCAGGAAGACGGTGAGGTCGGGGACGATGGCCGGCTGGTTGATCTCGATCAGCCACTCGAGGTCGGCGTGCTGCCCCTGGTACGCCAGCGTGGACAACAGGTAGCGGTCGCAGATCACGTCGCGGCCGGCGTCGAGGTTGGGGCGCACCTGCGTGGCCACGTGGTCGGCGCGGTCGGCGGCGAAGAGCAGCGCCAGCGCCTGCGCGTCGAAGTCGGCGGCGGCGGGGCGCGGGTCGCTGGGGTCGTGCAGGTCGAAGTTGCCGCCCACCAGCCGCTTCTGCAGGGCAAGGCGGATCAGCATCCCCACCGGCCCGTCGCTGGGCTCGTGCGTGAACAGCGCCCGGCGGCCGGCGCGGCGGTAGTGGTCGCGCAGCACGTTGAGCTGCGTGGTGGTCCCCGCGCCGTCGATCCCTTCCAGCACGATGAACCTGCCGCGGCGGGCGGAGCCTGCGCCGGATGCGTGCGGTGTGTCGGCCATCAGCCGGTCGTTGGATTGATGCGGATCGTATTTCAAGATGAAGTACCAACCTACCCGGTGGGTAGCCGGGTCGCCACCGCGGGGCCTCACCCTGGCGTTCAGGCGCGACTGCGTCGCGTCCTGAACGCCTGTCCCTCTCCCAAACTGCTGGGAAAGGGACCCGGGGGGCGCTTCGCGCCGGCTACGTCATCGCGGGAGGGAGGGTCGGGCAGCGGTGTGCACGAATGTGCGCCGTCGATCCTCCCTTGACCCGGGATCGTAGAGGCCGTATCCGGAGCGGATGAAATCGACTTCACAACGCCCGCCGATCCCGGCGCTCCCCGCGGTGCTCGTCGCGATCGTCAGCGTGCAGGGGGGCGCGGCGCTGGCGAAGGGGCTGTTCCCGGCGCTGGGCGCGTCGGGGACGGTGGGGCTCCGCATCGGCCTCTCTGCCCTGATCCTGCTCGCCGCGTTCCGGCCGCCGCTCACCCGGTTGACCGCAACGCAGTGGCGGGCGGTGATCCCCTACGGGATGGTGCTGGGGGTGATGAACCTGCTGTTCTACAGTGCGATCGCGCGCATCCCGCTGGGGCTGGCGGTGACGGTGGAGTTCGTGGGGCCGCTGGGCGTGGCGGTGTTCGGCTCACGCAAGGCCGTGGACGTGCTGTGGGTGGTGCTGGCCGGCGCGGGGATCGCGCTGATCACGCCATGGACGGCCGGGAGCGGCGTCGATCCCGTGGGTGTGCTGCTCGCATTCGCCGCGGGGTGCTGCTGGGCCGCGTACATCGTGCTGGGCGGCCGCCTGTCGCGCCTCCTTCCCGGCGGCGCGGCGGTGTCCACGGGGATGCTGGTGGGCGCGCTCACCGCCGTGCCGATCGCGGCGGCGATGGGAGGGTTCGCCCACCTCACCCCCGGCCGGCTCGGGATCGGGCTCGGCGTGGCGATCCTGTCCAGCGCGCTCCCCTACACGCTGGAGATGATCGCGCTCAGGGCGCTCCCCGCGCGCACCTTCGGCATCCTGATGAGCCTGGAGCCGGCGGTCGCCGCGCTGGCGGGGCTGGCGTTCCTGGGCGAGGTCCTGTCGCTGAACCAGTGGCTCGCCGTGTTCCTGGTGATCGCCGCCAGCGCGGGATCCACGGCCACGTCGCGCAAAGCCGCCGACCCCGCGACCGATCCCGGGACCGAGGACCCGGTCGAGGCCGCCGAGATGCACCCGGGCGGTTGAAACCGCGGCAACGACCACACGAAGTCCGCCTTCGCGGACTACCGCCTTCGGCGCCGCCGAAATCCCGGCGCGCGCATCCCACCTCGCAACGCCCGCGAAGTAGCCGCGCGAAGCGCCCCCGGGTCCCTCTCCCAGGTTGTTTTGGGAGAGGGACAGCGCGAAGCGCAGGGTGAGGGCCCCCCGCGCCGCCCCCACACCGGAGGTCGTCAGACGTCTCACGAAACCCCCGCCGCCTTCGAGACGCAGTAGCCGCGCGAAGCGCCCTCGGGTCCCTCTCCCAGGCTGTTTTGGGAGAGGGACAGCCGCGAAGCGGCAGGGTGAGGGCCCCACGGACAGCGCGAAGCGCAGGGTGAGGGCCCCCGGGACGCACCCCGCCCGGTCTTCCCGAGGCAACAGACATGGTTGCCCTGCGTAAGATCGGGGACGGGCCGAAGTTGGTCCGGCCCTTGCTCATTCCGCCGTACGTCCACGACAGCCGCGGCACCCACCTCGAAGGACACATCGTTGAGCGTGACCGAAGCCGAGGGGGCGGACCTGGTCTCCGTCCTCCGCAGCGAATTCAGTTTGGAAGAGTTCCGCCCGGGGCAGGAGCAAGCGATCCGCACGGTGCTGGAAGGCCGTGACGCGCTGGTGGTGATGCCCACCGGCGCCGGCAAGAGCCTCACCTACCAGCTCCCCGCCCTGATGCTTCCCGGCCTGACGGTGGTGGTCTCGCCGCTGATCGCGCTGATGAAGGACCAGACCGACAAGCTCGACGAGCTGGGCGTGGAGGCGTACACCATCAACTCGTCGCAGAAGGCCGCCGAGAAGCGCGAGGCCGAGGCCGCCGTGGCCGGCGAGGGGAAGATCCTGTACGTGACCCCCGAGCGATTCCGCGACCGCGACTTCTTCGAGCTGCTGCTGGAGCGGCAGGTGAGCCTGTTCGTGGTAGACGAGGCGCACTGCGTGAGCCAGTGGGGGCACGACTTCCGCCCCGACTACATGATGCTGGGCGCCATCGCCGAGCGCCTGGGCCGCCCGCCGGTGATGGCGCTGACCGCCACCGCCAGCCCCGAGGTGCGCGAAGACGTGGTGCGCCAGCTGCGCATGCACGAGCCCTTCGTGCACGTGGCCGACCTGGTGCGCCCCAACCTCTTCCTCGAGGTGGTGCCCACCGTCAACGACAGCGAGAAGGACGCGGCGCTCGACCGCTACCTCCGCAACTCGCAGGGCACGGGGATCGTGTACGTGGCCACGGTGAAGGAGGCCGAGCGGCTGTACGAGGAGTTCGGCAAGCGCTACGAGCTGGCGCTGTACCACGGCAAGCTGAGCGCGGGCGAGCGGCACCAGGCGCAGGACCGCTTCATGGGCGGCCAGGTGAAGGCGGTGATCGCCACCAACGCCTTCGGGCTGGGGATCGACAAGCCCGACATCCGCTTCGTGATCCATTATCACTTCCCCGGCTCGATCGAGGCGTATTACCAGGAGGCCGGCCGCGCCGGGCGCGACGGGCTCCCCTCGCGCTGCACCCTGTTCTACCGGGTGGAAGACAGCGCCGTGCAGGGCTACTTCCTGGGCGGCAAGTACCCCGACCTGGAAGAGGCTATCGCCGTCGCCCGCATCGTGAACGCCATGCCGGCCGACGAGAAGCGCGAGCTGGACCAGATCGCCGAGATGTCGAACGTGCCGCGGCGGAAGGTGCGCATCGTGCTCACCCTGCTCAAGCGCCACGGGATGATGCGCGAGCACCGCGGCGGCGTGTGGGAGCGCACCGCCCCCGACGTGACCGCGGCCGACCTGAGCCGCGAGCTGACCGACTACGAGGAGCGGCGCCAGCGCGACCGGCGCAAGCTGGACGAGATGATCCGCTACTGCCGCACCGCGCGCTGCCGCACCCGCATGATCCTGGAGTACTTCGGCGAGGCGCAGGCCGAAGACGCGCGCTGCGGCCACTGCGACAACGACGTGGCCGAGCCGTCCGCGAAGCACGCCGCCGAGGGAACGCGCCGCGAGGCGATCGTGGACCGCGTGGTGCCGCCGCCGGTGGACGACGAGGGGCCCGCCCCCGCCTTCTCGGTGGGCGAAGAGGTGGTGCACGGCACCTTCGGCGAGGGGATGGTGATGGCGCTGGACGGCGACCGCGCCGAGGTCGACTTCGCCGGCCACGGCACGCGGACGATCAAGACCGAGTTCCTGAAGCCGGTGGGCTGAGATCCAGGAACAGGGTCACACGGAGGAACGGAGAAGAACGGAGGGAACGGAGAACCGCGATCGAGTTCTCCGTTCCCTCCGTTCTTCTCCGCTTCTCCGTGTGGTACTCCGGGTTGCAGGAGAGTGCGAACGTGTGGAATCGGGATTAGCTTGGTTTCGGCGGTCACCCACTATCCCCAGCCTCTCCCATGGAAACGGACTTCGTCGCGCGCGATCGCTGGAACCCGGGGCGGCCGGGTGTGCTGGTGATCGCCTGTTCCGACGGGCGGCTGCAGGAGCAGGTGGACGAGTTCCTGTCCATGCTGGGGATCACGCACTACGACCGGCTCTACGTCCCCGGCGGCCCCGGCGCCCTGTGCGCCAGCGGCGTGAGCTACGCGCGTGCGGACCAGATGCGGCGCGAATGCGCGTTCCTGGTCGGCGCGCACGCCATCGAAGACGTGTACCTGATCTTCCACGGCCCGGCCGAAGACGGGCCCGCCGACGCGACCTGTGCGGACTATCGGCACAAGCTGCCCATGCTGTCGCCTCGGCAGATCCGCATGCAGCAGCAGCGCGACGCCGACGAGATCCTCCGCCACGGCTTCGGGTGGAACGTGAGCCCGCGCGTACACCCCTTCCGCTGCGAGATTACCGCCGACCGCACGGTGCAGTTCGTTTCGCTGGCCAGCGAGCCCGCGCCCTTCATGCCGCCTCCCCCGCTCGCCATCTGAATGGAAAGTGAAGCATCGTCCACCGGCGGCTGAAGCCGCAGCAACAACGACGAAAAGCCTCGCAAACTGCGCGAGGCTCCACGATCGCGGTCGCTGCTTCTTTCATCCTTCGTGGGCGCGCGGAGCACGGTGGTGGCTCAGGATGGCGGAGGAGCGTCGGCTGTGAGGCACGCAGCCATTCTCCATGGATTGTACGAGGATGCGAAAGCGCAGCTGCCGGATTACCTTGCTGAGCCGACCCGGTCCACTCCGACGTAACCGCTTGTCCCCGCCATGACGGAGTCCCCCACGCGGGCCTGAGCCTGAGAAGCACCCCACACGTCCCACGCACGAATCATGTTCATCGGCCACACCGCCGCGGCGCTGGCGGGCAAGCGCGCGGCGCCCCGCACCTCGCTGGGCCTGCTGCTCGCCGCCGCCACCTTCCTGGACCTGCTCTGGCCCGTTCTGCTGCTGGCCGGGTGGGAGCGCGTGCGCATCGCGCCGGGGAACACCGCGTTCACCCCGCTCGACTTCGTCCACTACCCGATCTCGCACAGCCTGCTGGCGGTGCTGGGCTGGTCGCTGCTGGCCGCCATCGTCTATTTCGTGGCGACGCGCTACCGCTACGGCGCATGGACGGTGGGCGTGCTGGTGCTGAGCCACTGGGTGCTCGACTGGGTCACCCACCGCCCCGACCTGCCGCTGTGGCCCGGCGGCCCGCGCGTTGGGCTGGGGATGTGGCATTCGGTGCCGCTGACGATGGTGGTGGAGCTGGTGCTGTTCGCCGTGGGCGTGGCGATCTACCTGGGCACCACGCGCCCGCGCGACGCGGTGGGGCGATGGGCGTTCTGGGGATTGATCGCCTTCTACGCCGGCGTGTACCTGGCCAACGCCTTCGGCCCGCCGCCGCCGGACGAGCGCTCCATCGCGTGGGTGACGCTGTCGACGTGGCTGCTGCCGCTGTGGGCGTGGTGGGCCGACCGCCACCGCGAGGTCACCCCCCAGGTGCCCGAGACCGCCTACGGCGCGGTGGAGCGGCCCGCCGTCGCGTGATGCCGGATTCCGGCTGAACCAACTGCGAAAGCAGGTCACACGGGCACGGAGCACCGGAGGAAACGGAGAACTTCAGCGCGGTTCCTCCGTTTCCTCCGCTGCTCCGTGTGACCCTCCAGCGGTGTCGGTCCACGCACTGTCGACCGGGATTCTGCATGGACCGCCGCCGTGGGATGATGGCGTCACGCCCGGCGGGGCTGGGTCGTTCTCCCCGAGTGATCCAGCTCCACTCCCACACGTCTTCCCCACCCTGCCGTCCCCCGCCGCGAACCGTCCCATGATCGACACCCCCATCGCCGCATGTGACGCGAAGCGCGCTGGTGGCGTTCATGAGGGCGTGGAGACTCCGGACGCCCTGCTGGTGGAACGCGCACGGGCCGGCGACGCCCGCGCGTTCCAGGCGCTGGTGGACCGGTACTACGCCGATTTCCTCCGCTACGCCACGCGCATGCTGGGGAACCGGGCCGACGCCGAAGAGGCGGTGCAGGACGCCCTGCTGCGGGCGTACCGTGCGCTGCCGCGCTACGAAGACCGCGGCAAGACGCGGGCGTGGATGCTGGGGATCCTGGTCAACCGGTGCCGCACCATGGGCGCGCGGCTGGCCCGCCTGCGCCGCTTCACCGGGCGCTTCCGCCGCGAGCCGCACCGCACCGCCACCGATCCCCACTCCCACGGCGCGGAGTGGAGCCAGGAGGTGGACCGCGCGCTGATGGGGCTGCCCGAGGGGCTGCGCGAGGCCTTCCTGCTGAAGTACGTCGAAGAGCTGAGCTACGATGAGATGGCGGAGCTGACGGGCGCCGGCGTGTCTGCGCTCAAGATGCGTGTGAAGCGCGCCTGCGAGCGCCTTCGCGCCGAGCTCGGGGAGGTGCGCGATGGATGAGCTGGACCCGTGCCTCCGCCGCGCCGCCGACGCCGCGCGCCGCCCCGTCCCCGTGGACCCGCGCGCCCGCGCGCGGCTGGACCACGCCCTGCGCCGCGAGGCCGAGGGCGGCCTGCTCCGCCGCGCGCTGCGCTGGCTGCTGCGCCCCACGGTGCGCCTGTCGCCGCTGGGGGCGATGGGGATGGCGGCCGCGGTGGCGATGCTCGCGCTGGCGCTGGGCACCTGGCTGGGCACCGCGCGCCACGGCCGCGCGATGGCGGACGCGGGAGCGCCGGACGCGCTGCGCGTGCAGTTCGTGCTGGTGGCGCCCAGCGCATCGCAGGTGTCGCTGGTGGGCGACTTCAACGGCTGGAACCCGGCGGCCACGCCGCTGCGCCCCACCGGGCAGGGCGGCGTGTGGACAGTGGACGTGCCGCTGAAGGCGGGGCGCTACACCTACTCGTTCCTGGTGAACGGCGCCGTGTGGCAGCGCGACCCGGCCGCCCCCGTGGCGTCGGGCGACGACTTCGGGCGGCCCAGCTCGGTGATCCTGGTGCAGGGAGGCGACTCGTGAAACGATGGATGGTGGCCGCCGCGGCGGCCTGCGTGCTGCTCCCCGCCGTGGCCGCCGCGCAGGACGCGCGGCTGCGCGCGGCGCTCCCCGCGCCCGTGGCCGCCACGGTGCAGGCGGTGGTCGATTCGGCCCGCGCCGAGGGGCTGCCCACCGAGCCGCTGACCGCCAAGGCGCTGGAGGGCGCCAGCAAGGGCGCCGACGCCGGCCGCATCGTGGCCTCGGTGCGCACGCTTGCCGGGCGGCTGCGCACCGCGCGCGAGGCGCTGGGCCCCGCCGTGGGCGAGGCGGAGCT
>DASWMA010000266.1:0-4009 GCA_036399995.1 Longimicrobium sp.
GCACGGCGCTGCCGATCATCGCCATCCTCACCCTCCGCGCGACGCCGGCCCAGGTGGCGGTGCTGGCGGCGCTGGGCGTGGCGCCCGGCGTGCTGGTGGGGCTGTTCGCGGGCGGGCACGTGGACCGCGCCGACAAGCGCCCGCTGCTGATCGGCGCCGACCTGGTGCGCGCGCTGCTGATCCTCACCATCCCCGCGGCGGCGTGGCTGGGGGTGCTGTCGATGCCGCAGCTGTACGTGATCGCCGCGCTGGTGGCGGCGGCCACCACGCTCTTCCAGATCGCCGACAACAGCTACCTGCCGGCGCTGGTGGGGCGCGAGCGGCTGGTGGAAGGGAACGCGCGCCTGAGCGCCACCGACTCCGTGGCCGAGGCGGCGGGGCCGGGGATCGCCGGGGTGCTGATCCAGCTGCTCACCGCGCCCGTGGCCGTGCTGGTGGACGCGGCGTCGTACCTGTGGAGCGCGCTGCTGCTGGGCCGCATCCGCACGCGCGAGGTGCGCGAGCCGGCGGAGGTGGAGACGGCGGAGACCTCGGTGCTGGGCGACGCGCGCGCCGGCTTCCGCGCCTGCCTGGCCCACCCGCTGGTGCGCCCGCTGCTGCTGGCCGACGCGGTGATGTACCTCTTCGGCGGCTTCTTCATGGCGCTGTACATGGTGCTGGCGCTGGAGACGCTGCGGCTGTCGCCCGCGGTGGTGGGGGTGGTGATCGGCGTGGGCGGGGTGGGGTCGTTCGCGGGCGCGCTGCTGGCCGAGCGCCTGGGCCGCGCGCGCCGCACCGGCGCGGCGATGGTCGCCGCGCTCGCGGTGGGCCAGGCCGCGGTGCTGCTGGTGCCGCTGGCGGCCGGCGCCGGGTGGCTGGCCATCCCCCTGCTGGTCGCGCAGCAGCTGGTGGGCGACGCGTGCCTCACCGCCTACGAGATCCACGCCCTCAGCCTGCGCCAGCGCGTGCTCCCCGACGCGGTGCTGGGCCGCGCCAACGCCGCGTTCCACGTCGTCACCGGCGTCGCCCTCCCCGCCGGCGCGCTGATCGCCGGCCCGCTGGCGATCGTCGCTGGCGTGGCGCCGGCGATGTGGGTGGGCGCGTGCGGCGCGCTGCTGGCCGTCCCCATCCTCCTCGCCTCGCCCCTGCCGCGCCTGCGCCCGAGCGAGCTCGAAGGACCGGCGTGACCCCCCGCAGTTCACCCCCTCCCCCGCGGAGCGGGGTGAGGGGGCCGGGGGGAGGGGGCCGCCCGCGGCATGCGCCGGCGCCGTCGTCCCGACACGCATCACCCTGCCACTCCCGTCCTTTGCCAACCCGGAGAGACCTGCCCGATGATCGACCTGCACACCATCGCCGACTTCCTGGACCCCGAGACCCGCGCCGCGCTGGCAGCCGAGCTGCGCGCCTCGGCCGGCGCGGCGTCCACCGTGCTCTCCGCCGAGAAGGCGGGCGGCGTGGTGCACTCGGCCGTGCGCCGCAGCACGCGCGTGGACGTGTCGCCCGAAACGCGCGAGCGGGTGAAGGCGAAGCTGATGGAGCGGAAGGCGGAACTGGAGGCACACTTCGGGGTGAATCTCACCGGGTGCGAAGACCCGCAGTTCCTCCGTTACCAGGAGGGGGACTTCTTCGTCCCCCACCAGGACGGCAACACGCCGATGGTGTACGACGACTCGCGCTTCCGGCGCGTGTCGGCGGTGATCTTCCTCACCCCGCGCTCGCAGGAGCCGGGGGAGGGCACCTACGGCGGCGGCGACCTGGTGTTCCACGGGCCGTACACCGGGCCGCCGCTCCGCGTGAGCGCGCAGGCTGACCCCGGCACGCTGGTGGCGTTCCGTGCCGAGACCACGCACGAGGTCACCCCCGTGACCCACGGCGAGCGTTACACCATCGTCTCCTGGTTCCGCTGAGCCGCGCCCGTGGCACGCGACCCGCGGAGCGGACGGGGGACCCTGGAACCCCGTCAATCATCCACCCCCCTCCGCGGGAGATCCGTTGTCACAGAGGACCGTGCTGATCGTGGAAGACGACCCCGCGAGCGTGGACATCTTCACGACCATCCTCAACCACGGGGGATACGACGTGCTGGCCGCGCACACCGTGGCCGAGGGCGCCGCGATGGCCCGCGAGCACGTGCCCGACCTGGTGGTGGTGGACATCGGCCTTCCCGACGCCCTGGGCTTCGACCTGCTCGACGAGCTGACCGACGACCCCCTCACCGCGCACATCCCGCTGATCGTGTGCACGGTGCACGTGTTCGAGCACGACCAGCACCGCGCGCGCCGCGCAGGGAGCGACGTGTTCCTGTGCAAGCCGGTGGAGCCGCGCGAGCTGCTGCGGCACGTGGACCTGCTGCTGCAGTCTCCCCCCGCCGCCACCACGCCCTGACTCGCGCCACCGGTCACGACCCGGCCCGCGAATCTCCGCCGCCCCGCTGCGCGTAGTCCCTTGCACACCCGCAGGCTGACGCACCAACTCCCACATTCGCGCTGAACTTGGAGACGCTGCAGGGGCGGGTGACACACGTCCGCCACACCACGCACGTGAGCGGGAACAGCTCCCAGACCACCACCCAGCACATCGCCCTCTTCGAGATCGCCGGCGTGCTGGTGACCTATTACGGCGCCGCGCCCGTGGTGATCGAGCGGGGCGACGAGGTGCGCGTGGTGGGCACGCCGGGCGACGGCGAGCGCATGCTGGACGCGCTGGCGTATCACAACCTCACGCGCGACGTGGTGGACGACGCCATGGCGCGCCGGGGGTGCACGTGCGTGGTGCTGTTTCTGGTGATCTGCGGTCTGGTGGGAATCGGGGTCGCGGGGTTGTTCGCGGTAGAGTCGCCCATCACCCTCGTCCGCGAGATCGTGCCGCCCTGGGTGGGAATCGTGGCGGGTATGCTGCTGGTGCTCGCCATCGTGATCGACCGGCGCCGCTCCGCCCGTCGCAACGAGGTTCTGGCGCTGCTCCTGGACGAGGAGCGAGAACCGGTGGCGGACGGGTGACGCGCGCCGTATCGTCCGCCACGTCCATCGCCGTCCGCATCCCACGTCCGACCTGCAGATGCCGAAGCCGCTGCACCGCTACGTCGCCTTCATGCGCGCGCTCAACGTGGGCGGGCGCATCGTGAAGATGGACCACCTGCGCAAGCTGTTCGAAGAGCTGGGCTTCGACGACGTGGCCACCTACATCGCCAGCGGCAACGTGATCTTCCAGTCGCCCGAAACCGACACGGCGAAGCTGGAGAAGCAGATCAACGACCACCTGGAGAAGTCGCTGGGCTACGTGGTGGGCACCTACGTCCGCACCCCGGCCGAGCTGGCGGCCATCGCGGCGCACCGCCCTTTCCCGGCGGAAGAGCTGGACGATCCCGGCCACACCCTCTACATCAACTTCCTCCCCGAAGCGCCGTCGCCGGACGCGGTCGCGCGGCTGATGGAGCTGCGCAACGAGGTGGACGACTTCGCGGTGCACGGGCGCGAGATGTACTGGCTGGCCCGCAAGCGCATCAGCGAGTCGACCGTGACCGGTGCCAAGCTGGCGAAGGCGCTGGGGATGCAGATGACCAACCGCAACCTGAACACCGTGCGCAAGCTGGCGGAGAAGTACGCCAGGTAGATGTCGAAGCTCGCCTGCACCTGCGGCCACGTCATCCGTGACCAGGCCGGCTCGCTCCCCTGGAAGGCGCACCTCTACGCCGACCAGGACACCGACCGGCTGTTCGACGACACCGCCGCGCTGATCGCCGAGTGCGCGGCGCTGGCGCCGGACGAGCGGCGGGCGTGGCTCGCCGCGCGCTTCGGCCCGCGCTACCCGGCCGCCCAGCCGCTCGACGCGGTGGTCGCCGACCTGATGGCCGGCACGATCTTTCGCCACACGCGCCACGTGTACGAGTCGGAAGTTCCGCATGAAAAAGCGCGGGTTACTGCTTATGGTGCTTTGAGTTAGGCAAGAAAGCAGGGTGCACGCTACTGGGTACACGTCAGCGCCAGGGCACCTCCAGGAGTTGGAAGGCACGCTCCTGCAGCGGAGTCAG
>DASWMA010000267.1:0-3538 GCA_036399995.1 Longimicrobium sp.
GGGGAGAACCTCATCGCGGTTCTCCCCCTGACTCCCCTCCCTCCGATGCTCTGCGTTCATGCAGTCCGGATCTTCGATCCCGAACGAGATTGCTGTTTCGGCTCAGCGCGGCTTGACCAGCCGGTACACCTTCACGTGCTCGGCCTGGTCGGCATCCAGGTCAATCCCCAGCACCCAGTCGCGGCCGACCTGCCGCAGGTCCAGGCGCTCGGGAAGCCGCACCGAGGCGATCACCGGGCCTTCGGGCGAGAACACCCGCCATTCGCTCGCCGGCTGGTCGCCGCCGCTCACCGGCGACTCGGCCCACAGGCTCCCGCCGGGATCGGTGCGCAGGCCGGTGATGGCGGGCATGTGGCTGGGCAAGGGCGCCTTGTCGAGCAGCTCGGCCTGCTGCCGCTGCAACGCCGCGTTCCCCTCGGCGCCCAGCGTCACCAGCGAGCGGCGGTAGCCCTCCACGGCCTCGCGCGTCACCGGCACGCGCGGCCGGTCCGAGCGCAAGATGCCGCGCAGCCGCCCCACGGCGTCGTACGCGGCCACCTGGTAGCGCTCCCCGTCGGTCACGTACACCCGGTCCCCCGCCACCGCGGCGGCCGACTGCCGCCCGAACGGAAGCGGCATCACCATCAGCCCGCCGGCCGGGTCGCCGGAAACCAGCATCTCGGTGCCGGGCACGCTGGCCAGGTCACGCATCTCCCCGTTCGCCGAGAGCGCCGCGTACGTCACCGTGTCGCGCTGCACGTGCACGTCGGTGGTCCGCGACATCCCCAGCGCGGGCTTGTGGAGGGCCAGCACCACGCCGCCGCCGGCCAGCACGCCCACCGCCTGCGGGTACATCCGCAGCGGCCCCCGCGCCGACACGCTGCGCACGTAGTCGCCGGCCGGGGTGAACAGCGAGAGCCGCCCCAGCCCCGAATCCCACGCGGCCAGCGTGTCGCCGGCCACGCGGCCCACCCACGACAGCGAGCGGAACTCGCCCGGCCCGTCGCCCGCGCGCCCCACGCTGCGCAGGTGCGCGCCGTTCGCCCCGAAGATCTCCAGCGCGCTCGAGCCCCCGTTGGCCACCACGATCCGGCCGTCGTCCAGCCGCAGCACCTCGGCCACGCGGTACAGCGCCGGCCCGTTCCCGCCCCCGGCGCCACCCAGGTCCACCATCGGCGCCGGCTCCACGCGCCACGCGGGCACCGTGGCCGTGGAGCCACGGTGCTCCACGATCCGGACGCCCGCGCTGTCGCGCACGGCCAGGGGCGGGCGCGCGTCCGCCCTTTCGCGGCACCCGGCGCCCGCCGTCACTGCGAGGAGAAGGGCCCCCGCGGTCCAGCGCCTCATCGGCTCCCGGTCGCGGGTGCCTGCGCCGCGGGCGCACCGCGTGGCTGCGCGCCGGCCGGCGGCGGCGCCGCGCTCAGCGCGCGGAGGCGGGCCAGGAGCTCGTCCAGGCTCACCCGCTCGGTGCTCCCGGGGGGCGACGCCAGCACCGCGTCGAGCCGCGCCCCGGCGGCCTCCTGCCGCGGCTGCAGGGCGGCGCGTCCTTCGGGCGTGTTCGAATACGACACCAGCTCCGCGAGGATCTCGCGCAACCCGCGCTCCGTGGCGCGGGCGTCGGGCGGCGTGGCGGGTGCCGTGGCCACCGGCCGCGGCTGCGTGGGCGCGGCCACCGGCTGATCACAAGCGGCCAATCCTGTGGCCGCCGTGGCCGCCAGCAGCACCCGCCCCGTCACGCGTAACGCATTGATCATCACCATTTTCGGCTTTCCAGCGGTTCGGAGGTTCGCCAGGGCTACGGCTTCACCGGCTTGGTCTCGGTCTTCTCGGGGCACGGCACCTCCACGTACGAGCAGATGCCGCGGCTGCACGCCACGAAGTAGCAGCGAACCTCCTCCTCCTGCGCGGCGGCGGGCTCCGCCGTGTACGACGCCGTCACTGCCAGGCCCAGGGCGGCACACGCGAAAAAGAGCCGCCGGCGAGGACGGGAGCGGAACATTGTTCACCTCTCTGCGGGAAAAAAGAAAGTGATCAAAGGGAAATCCCTGATAATTATCGACAGTTTTTAATCCGTCCGCAAGTAGATTCTTTCACGAGTTGTACACATCGGCCCGCGGCGGTGGCGACGCGGCCGGGCAACTGGCGCATCCGCAGGAGTTTGCACAGATTCCACCCGCTCACGTCGGCGCCGCCGCCCGGCGTGTTTCCCGTCTGCTTCCCTGGCCGATGCCGCGCCCGCACCGTTTCCGCACCGCACTGACCGCCGCGCTCCCGCTGGGGTGCGCGCTGCTCGCCTCGTGCGACCTGCGCACGGTGGAGGGCGGGCATGCGCGCGCGGCCGAGTACCGGTCGGCGCCGGTGGGGGCGGGGCCGGGCGGCGAGGGGCGCGGGAGCTTCCGCGTGGCGTACGCGCCGGTGCAGGACACCGTGTTCGCGCGCTGGCAGGCCGACTTCCGCCAGGCGCGCTTCCTGGAAGACATCGCCGCGTGGATGAACGGCTGGGTGAGCGTGCCGCGCGACGTGACGCTGACCTTCGCGCAGTGCGGCGAGTCGAACGCCTTCTACCGCCCCGAGACCGGCACCGTCACCGTCTGCTTCGAGCTGGTGGACGAGCTCGACCACCTGTTCGCCGGCGACCACGACCGCGACCGCTCGGTGAACGACGCGCTCCTCTTCACCACCATGCACGAGGTGGGGCACGCGCTGGTGAACGTGCTGGAGCTGCCGGTGACCGGGCGCGAAGAAGACGCGGTGGACCAGCTGGCCGCGCTGATCCTGGTGGACGGCGCCGAAGACGGCGACCAGGCCGCCATCAACGGCGTGCGCGCGCTCCCCGCCGGCAGCGAGATCGACGAGCTGGCCTTCGCCGACGAGCACGCGCTGAACGAGCAGCGCTTCTACAACGTGCTGTGCCTGGTCTACGGCCAGGACCCCGACACCTGGGCCGACTGGACGCGCGACGGCACCCTCCCGCCCGAGCGCGCCGACCGCTGCCCCGCCGAGTACGACCACACGCGCGCCGCGTGGGACAAGCTCCTCTCGCCCCACCTCAAGGCCGACTCCCTCTAGGCCCTGCTCCTTCTCTTTCGGACTTTCGAACTGCGGTTTTGGGCGTGTTGCGCGCCGGGGCGCGCAACCGGGCTGCGCGCGCGGTAGGCAACGATACCGCCGTTGCCAACCGCGCCGGGCCCACGGCGTCCCGCCCCAGGCTTCGTCGCGTCCGCCGGGACGGTGCAGGCGGGCCGCCGCGTTCCCGGCCCTCCGGGCGCGCATCCCTCACGCAGGTGCGAGAGGACAGGGGACAGGGGACAGGGGACAGCAGACGAAACCTGCCCGACGCGCGCAGTTCACCCCCTCCCCCCGGCTGTTTTGGGGGGAGGGGGTGGCGAGCCTCGGCGAGCCGGGGGTGGGGGCCCGGCGGGGCATAAGCGCTAACCTTGCGTTCTACTAGCATGCAACGAAACGGCTTAGCTGCACTTTCCGTTTACGGTTGCGCTCCCGCAGAAGAGTTGCGAGGCGCGGTCCGTTGCGGAGGAGTTCGCTGGGATAGCACGGCAAG
>DASWMA010000268.1:0-2945 GCA_036399995.1 Longimicrobium sp.
GTGGGCCGGCGCCACGCTGCTGTGGACGGCGCTCGCCGCGGCGGGGGTGCTGGCCGCCGCGTACCGCTACCGCGACGCCTGACCGGGAGACTGGATGCAGCTTTCCATCAGCACCGCCGACCAGCGGCCGATCTACGTGCAGATCATGGACGAGGTGCGGCGCGCCATCGTGCTGGGCACGCTGCGCCCCGAGGACCCGCTCCCCTCGGTGCGGCAGCTCGCCGCCGACCTGCGCGTGAACCCCAACACCGTGGCGCAGGCGTACCGCGAGCTCGAACGCACCGGCACGCTGTACGTGCGCCGCGGCCAGGGCACCTTCGTGGCCCAGACCGGGCCGATGGACGACGAGTTCCACGCGCTTGCGCGCGGCGTGGCCGAGCGGGCGCTGATCGAGGCGTTCCGCAGCGGCATCGGCACCGAAGAGCTGATCGACGCCATCCGCGAAGTGGCGGCATCGCGCGACATCCCCATCCTGGCAGAGAACCCATGACCACGCTTCCCACCGAGCTCGAAGGCCCCCTGGCGGTGGCCACCCGGGGGCTCGCCAAGCGCTTCGGGCGCGAGACCGCCCTCGACCACGTGAACCTGCAGGTGCCCGAGGGGGCCGTGTACGTGCTGGTGGGCCCCAACGGCGCCGGCAAGAGCACCACCTTCAAGGTGCTGATGGACCTGGTGCGCGCCGGGAGCGGCACCGCCGAGGTGTTCGGGATGGACCCGCGCGCCCACGGGCCGCAGGTGCGCGCGCAGATCGGCTACGTTCCCGAGCGGCACGACTGGGGCTACGGCTGGATGCGCGTGGGCCGGATGCTGGAGCATCACGCCACCTTCTACCCGTCGTGGGACCGCGAGTACGCCCTGCACCTGGCCCGCGTGTTCGACCTGCGGCTCGACAAGAAGCTCGGCGCGCTCTCGAAGGGCCAGGGCCGGCGCGTGCACCTGACCATGGCGCTGGCCCACCGCCCCCGCCTGCTGATCCTGGACGAGCCCACCGACGGGCTCGACCCGGTGATGCTCGACGAAACGCTCGGCTTCCTCGCCGAGCACATCGCCGAGACGCCGACCACCGTGCTGATCTCCACCCACCAGGTGAACGACGTGGACCGCCTGGCCGACCACGTGGGAGCCATGCGCGACGGCAGGCTGGTGCTGCAGGTGCCGCGCGACACCCTGCACCGCATGCTGCGCCGCTACCGCGCCGAGGTGCCCGACGGCTGGACCGGCGCGCCGGGGCTGAACGGCTCGGTGCTGCGCCGCGGTACGCTGGGCCGCGAGATCCAGTGGAACGTGTGGGGCGACGAGCGCCAGGTGGCCGAGATGCTCACCCGCGCCGGCGCGACCGTCCGCGAATCGGCCCCGCTCACCCTGGCCGAGGCGGCCGTCACCCTGCTCAGCCGCCGCGAGGCCGCATGAGCACCGTTCTCCATCCGGCGGGGGAGCCGGCCCGTGAGCACTCCATCGACGCCCCGCACCCCGTGCCGCGCGCCGACGCGGTGCTGCGCGAGCAGTTCCGCGCCGTGGGGGTGTCCGCCCGCGGCGAGATGCTGGCGGCCGCCGTGCTGATGCTGGGGGTGACGGTGCTGATGGCGCTGTACCACGTGAACTGGGGGAGCGGCCAGTTCGAGATGCTCGACATGCGGTTGCCGCTGGTGGGCGTGGGGCTGTTCGCGCCGCTGGCGGTGTGGAAGAACGAGTCGCCGTCGCGCCGCGCCTACCTGTGGGCGCTGCCGGTGGCCCGCTCGCGGAACTCGCTGGCCCGGGTGCTGGGCGGATGGACGTGGGTGATGCTCCTCTGCGCCGGGCTGATGCTGTGGACGCTGGGCATCACCCTGGTGGCGAACGGCGGCCTGGGCGCCCAGGACGCGCCGTACGGACAGCCGTGGATGTGGCTCCTTCCCTTCACCGGCGCCACCGTGGCGTACCTGGCGGGCAGCGCCATCGTGCTGGCCACCGACCATCCGTGGCGCTGGACGGCCGCGGCCGTCTTCCTCTTCGCGGTGCTGCTGCAGCTGGCCGAGGCCATGCGCGCCCTCTGGTTCGAGCGGCTGCTGGGCAGCGTGGTGTTCGGCCGCTACTACGGGCTGAACACCGTCGCCACCGGCCGGGTGGTGGTGCGGACCGTGGCACCCGACGGCGCCGTCGATTTCCGGATGGTGCCCGATCAGCAGGCGTGGGTGGTCGCCACGCTGATCTGGGGTGTGATCGCACTCGTCGCCGTGCTCGCCGCCGCCCACCGATACCAGGAATCCTGAGCCGGGCCCTTCCCGGTCCCGGCATCACCCCTTCACGTAGCGAGAGGTCCCGATGATTCGATTACTCCGCGGCGCGATCTCGATCGTGCGGCGTACCCTCGGTGCGCCGATGGCCGGCGCAATCCCGCTCGTGCTCGCCTTCATGGCGGCCGCACCGCTGGCCGCGCAGCAGACCCCGCCCGCCGGGCAGCAGCCGCAACCGGCCGCCCGTCCGCCGGCCGGCCAGCAGGCGCCGGGGAACCGTCCGCCGGGGAACCGCCCGCCGGTGGGGCAGCCCCCCGCCGCCGGCCCCGGCGAGATCCGCGGCAGCGTGGTGGACGCGCAGAGCAGCGCGCCGGTGGCCGCCGCGTCGGTGGCGGTGTGGAGCCGGGCCGACTCGGCGCTGGTTGCCGGGGCGCTGGCGCGCCCCGACGGCTCGTTCCGCATCGACGGCCTGCGCCCGGGGACGTACTACCTGCGCGTCAGCATGATGGGCTACGCGGTGCGCACCAGCCCCGACGTGACCATCACGCCGGCGGCGCCCACCGTGAACGCCGGCGCGATCCGTCTTACCAGCACCGGCGTGGCGCTGGCGGGGATCACCGCCACCGGCGAGCGGCAGGCGGTGGCGATCGCGCCCGACCGCAACACCTACCAGACGCGCTCGGTGGCGCCGGCCGCGACCACGGCCAGCGAGGTGCTCGAGGCGGTCCCGTC
>DASWMA010000269.1:0-17451 GCA_036399995.1 Longimicrobium sp.
TGTTCACCGCCGCCATCGCCACGCTCCGGCGGCCGATGCTGGCCGATGCGCCCGCGGCGGACGCGGCGCCCGCCTCCGCAGACGCGGCTTTCGCGGCGACCTCGCGCGCCTGAAACGACCTGGGGGACGAAACGATGGGAAACGGATCGAGCACCGCCGCGCGCGTGCGGCTGGCGATCGCCGCGTGCGCGGCGCCGCTGGCGCTGGCCGCCTGCGCCGGCTCGGGGATCATGGTGGGCGGCCCCGGCATGCAGGTGGGGTTCCCCGTGGGGCGGACCGCGGCGGCGATGGGCGATACGGTGGCCGACCGCCTCTTCTTCGGGCGCAGCATCCCCGGCGGCGGCACCGTGTCGGACTCGGCGTTCGCGGCGTTCGTGGACCAGGTGGTGACCCCGCGCTTCCCGAACGGGCTCACCATCTACCGCGCCGACGGCCAGTGGCGCGGCGAGAGCGGGAACGTGGAGCGCGAGCAGTCGGTGGTGATCGAGGTGGTGCACCCCGCCGGCCCCGCGGCCGACGCGGAGCTGCGCGAGATCGCCGACGAGTACAAGCGGCGCTTCCGGCAGGAGGCGGTGCTGCGGGTGACCGTGCCCGTGCGGATGCGCGTCTACGAGTAGCCCCCGTCTCGAAGTACCATCGCTGGACCGGCACCGCTGATGATCACACGGAGGGAACGGAGGAAACGGAGGAACTGCGATGAAGTTCTCCGTTTCCTCCGCTCTCTCCGCTGACTCCGTGTGACCCCAGGAGGCGTCGCACAGCACGAAATCTTCGGATTCGGCACGATCCCCCTCCTCCCTCGGCCCCATGCTTCGCCACCTCGCACTGATCCTGACCTGCGCGGCCGCCGCGGGCTGCGCCGCCCGCTCGCCGCAGCCCGCCACGGCGCCGGAGATCCGCTTCATCGCGCCGCCGGGGGAGTGGCCGTTCCCGTTCTCGCCCGCGGTGCGGGTGGGGAGCCTGGTTTTCCTCTCGGGCCAGATCGGCACGCGGATGGTGGACGGGCGGCCGGCGCTGGTGCCCGGCGGGATCGACGCCGAGACGCGGCAGACGCTGGAGAACATCCGCACGATCGTGGAGCAGAGCGGATCGAGCATGGACCGCGTGGTGAAGTGCACCGTGATGATGGCCGACATGGCCGAGTGGCCGCGGATGAACGCCATCTACGCCACCTACTTCCCCGGCCCCAAGCCCGCCCGCAGCGCGCTGGGCGCCAACGGGCTGGCGCTGGGCGCGCGGGTGGAGATCGAGTGCATCGCCGTGGCCCGATGAGCCGATGGCGATCGTGCGGCTGGAAACGTGGCGGATCGTGGACCGGGCGTCGTTCCACGACGTCTGCGCGGTCACGTTCGGCTTTCCCGCGTTCTACGGGCGGAACATGGATGCGTGGATCGACTGCATGACCTACCTGGACGACGGGATGTCGCGCTTCGACCTGCCGCGGGGCGAGGTGCTCACCATCGAGGTGATGGAATTCGACGATTTCGAAGCGCGCCTTCCCGCCGTCGCGAAGGAGCTGGTGGAGAGCGCCGCGTTCGTGAACCAGCGCCTGGCCGAGATGGGCGAGCCGCCGCGCCTGGCACTCCTTCGCCGCTGAACGCAGCTTCGCACGAGAGACTTGCCCGCCTCGAAAATCATGGATAGAGTGGCCTGAACCTCCCGGTCCTCGGATCGGGCACACGTTCCCCCTTCCGGAGGTGACGGCCATGCTCCTTCGTCGTCGGATCATCCTACCGTTCACCCTGGCGCTGGTCGCCGCACGGCCGGGCGCGGCGCAGGCGCAGCCGTCCGTGCCCGGCGAGCTGGTGCGCGCGCTGCTGACCGCCAGCGAGCTGGTGGTCGGCCGTGTGCCGGCCGGGTTCCCGGCCGAGCTGGTACCCGCCGGCGGGCGGGTGCTGGGCGGGTTCCAGAGCGGCACCAGGGGATCGGTGCTCGCCACGGCGGTGCCGCAGGACCCCGCCGCCGCCGACGAGGCCGCGCGGCGGGCGCTGCTGGGCGCGGGGTGGACCGATCCCTACGCGGCCCAGGAGCAGCGCGGCTTCGTGGAATCCAGGCGCGAGCCGCGGTATCTGTGCCGGGGGTCGGAAACGGTGTCGTTCTCCTCGTCCGCGGCGCCGGGGGGCGGGTCGTACCTGCGCATCGAATATTACGACACCGACCGGCCATCGGTCTGTTCGCTCCGGACCTCCACCATGGGCGCCGACCCGTGGCGCGACGTGCCGGTCCCCACGTTGAACATGCCGGCGGGTGCCACGACGGTGAACACCAGCATGGGCACCCGGGGAGGGCCCGGCGCCACCGGCGCGACCGTGGGCGCGCGGATCCGCTCGGGGATGGGCGCCAACGAGCTGGCGGGCGCCTTCGAGCGGCAGCTGCGCCAGGCGGGGTGGACGCCGGCCCCGCCCACGGGCGACGCGGGGGTGACCGTGCAGACGTACCGGATGCGCGGCGCCGACGGAAAGGAGTGGTTCGGCGTGCTCACCGCCGTCGCCCTTCCCGACTCGCAGATCCGCGACGTGGAGTTCGCCGTGAGCGCGCTGCCGGCGCAGTAGCGCCTTGCCTGCCGCGGCCGGCGCGGCTTACGTTCGGCACCGACAGGGGCCCGGGCGGCGCACACCGCCCGGGCCCGCGCATCGTCCCCCCGCCCTTCGCACAGCCGTGGCAGGTCGCCCGTACATCCTGGCCGAGACCACCTGGAAGGCGGTCCGCGAGACGCGCTACGACGTGGCGGTGCTCCCCTGGGGCGCCACCGAGGCGCACAACTTCCACCTCCCCTACGCCACCGACGTCATCCAGGCCGAGGCCGTGGCCGCCGAGGCCGCCCGCATCGCCTGGGAAGCCGGCGCGCGCCCCGTCGTGCTCCCCGCCGTCCCCTTCGGCGTGCAGACGGGGCAGCGCGACATCCCGCTGTGCATCAACCTGAACCCCAGCACGCAGGCCGCCGTGCTGGCGGACGTGGTGGAGACCGTGGCCGGGGCCGGCATCGGGCGCCTGCTGCTGCTGAACGCGCACGGCGGCAACGACTTCCGCGCCATCATCCGCGAGCTGCAGCCGCGGACGAGCGTCTTTCTCTGCACCATCAACTGGTGGAACTGCGTGGACCCGCGGCCCTTCTTCACCGAGCCCGGCGACCACGCGGGCGAGCTGGAGACGGGGGTGACGATGCACCTGGCGCCGGAGCTCGTCCTCCCCCTTTCGGAGGCCGGCGACGGCGCCGAGCGCAAGGCGAACGTGGCCGGGTTGCGCGAGGGATGGGCGTGGGCACCGCGCCCGTGGACCCGGATCAGCGCCGACACCGGCGTGGGCGACCCGCGCGCCGCCACGCCCGAGAACGGCGCCGCCTTCTTCCGCGCGGTCACCGAGCGCTTGGGCGGCTTTTTGGTGGAGCTGGCCCGCACCCCGCCGGAGGAGATCTACGGCTGAGCGGTTCGGATCATCCGATCTCACATCTTTGGATCCGCGATTCCGCACCGGCGGCTGAAGCCGCAGCAACAACCACGAGAAGCCTCGCAAACTGCGCGAGGCTCCACCCGCCGCATCCGCGCGGAAACCCGGCTCACGAGCGGCCGCGATGCCCGTTTCCGCGCACCGATGCCGCGCCCGCACCGACGCCGGTAGTCCGCGAAGGCGGACTTCGTGTGGTTGTTGCCGCGGTTTCAACCGCCCGGCAACTGCCCGGCAACCGCCCGCCCCCCCCCCCCGCAACCGACCCCGGCACGCTGCGGCCTCGGAATGATCACCGCGTCCGGGTGGAAGTCCACAGCCGTCCCAGCGCTGTCCACGCCGTCGTCGATCGTCGCGAGCGGAACAGCCGTAGCCGCAAGGGGTTGCGGACACACGAAATCGTGTGTATCATGACGCGTTGTGCGCGCATCGCCACGACTCCCTTCTTGTTGGGTCCGCATCCCACCCCAGCGGACCGGTCTTCCCCCGCATCACCCTTCAATCTCCCTGAGGTACCATGCTGTATTCCAAGATCCCCGCCTACGAGGCCGATTTCCGCGCCAAGGGCATCGATTCGGACGGCAAGCAGTTCAAGCTGAGCCCGTTCAAGGTCGAGATTCCCGGCACGCAGCAGAGCTTCGAGGTGGTGACGGCGAACCTGGCCAGCGGCGACAAGAGCTTCTACTACGCCGAGGCCGTGGCCAAGCAGCGCATCGCCGTGCACTTCACCGCCGGGTACCTGAAGGGCGACATGGCGGCGCTGACCAAGAAGGACAACCACGTCTCCACCCCCTTCGTGATCGGGCGCGACGGGACCATCTACCAGCTGTTCAGCAGCAAGTACTGGAGCTACCACCTGGGCAAGGGCGCGCAGGGCGGCAACGAGGCCATGAGCAAGAGCTCGGTGGCGATCGAGCTGTCGAACGTGGCGTACCTGCGCGAGAAGGACGGCAACCTGGTGGACCCGTACGGCGCCCTGTACTGCACGCCCGCCGACAAGGACGCCTACGTCTCGCTCGACAAGGCGTACCGCGGCTACACGAAGTTCGCGACCTTCACCGACAAGCAGTACACCAGCCTGACCAACCTGCTGCGCTACCTGACGGCCACCTACAAGATCCCCGCGGCCTTCCTGCCCGTGGAGAAGCGCTACGACGTGTACGCCGACGTGGCGAACTTCAAGGGGATCACCACGCACGTGAACTACCAGCCGCAGAGCTACGGCAAGTGGGACATCGGCCCGGCGTTCGACTGGAACCGCGTGATCGCGGCGCTGAGCACCGTGCCCGTGACCAACGTGGCCACCCCGGTCGCCACCAACGGCTGATCGCGTCGGCCCGACGGCACACCGAAAAGACCCGGCGAGGAGCCAATCCTCGCCGGGTCTTTCTATAGCTATACCAGATGCGGTGATCGATTGTGCATTCCCTCCCCCCGTCATCCTGAGGCCGACCACCCGGACTTCGCGCATGCCCAGACGGTTGCAGGCCGAAGGATCTATAGCCGGCCTGCGCGGAATCCCCAGTCGTAGCGCATCCGATGGTATAGATCCTTCGCGCTGCGGCGTCCGCAGCACGCCTCGGGTGTAGCGTGGTCGCGCTCAGGATGACGGGGGGCGGTGTCGTGCGAATGCACGAGCAATCGCTGAATTCGGTGTCATATCATTCCACCGACCGACCGCCGGGCCCGCGGCGGATCACCCCGGCGCGAGCTGCACGTCCACGCGCACGCTGTCGAGGGGCTGCGCGCCGAAGCGGACGGCGCCGCCGCTCACCGACGCGTGGGAGAGCGGGGTTCCGGAAGGCGGCAGCACGTCCACCCGCACGCAGCCGCTCGACACTTCCAGGAAGACGCGCGCCGTCGCGCTGTACACGCCCGCCGCGTCGGTGGTGGTGCGCTCGCCGGGGAGGTCGAGGTACTCCGCGCCGTCGGCCGGGCACCGCCCCGCGCGGTCGGCGGTCACCACCACGCGCGCGCCCGGCACCGGCGCCCCGGCGGGCGTGATGACGTGGCCGAAGACGGTCGCGGTGTGCGTGGGCTTCGGCTCGCCGGGCGCTTCCGGGCAGCCCGCAGTCAGAATCGCGGCGCCGGCGACCAGCGGCAGGGGACGCAGGCGGGTGAGGATCGTGCGCATCGATCGATTCGTTGCAGGGCGGCGAAGGCGGGTTCCGCGCTCCGGATCGGCCGCTGTAAACGTTTGGTCGTCCGCGGGCGTGACGGCGGCCGATGCTTGCCGCACTCCCACCCGCCGCCTAGCTTCGGCACGCACACTCTCGACGGCCCGGACCGCGCCCGCGGTCCGGGCCTGCGTACGCCCGAAGCCCGCGTGCCCGATGCTGTACGACCTGGTCCGGCCCTTCCTCTTCACCCTTCCGGCGGAGACGGCGCACCACGTGGGGAGCGGGCTGCTGGACCTTTCGCTGGCCCCCTCGCCCGTGCGCGCGCTGGTGCGCTCCACCTTCGCGGTGGACGACCCCGCGCTGGCGATCGAGCGCTTCGGCATCCGCTTCCCCAACCCGGTCGGCCTCGCCGCGGGGTTCGACAAGACGGGGGAGCTGTTCAACGCGCTGGGCGCGCTCGGCTTCGGCTTCGTGGAGATCGGCACCGTCACCGCGCTGGGGCAGCCGGGGAACCCCAGGCCCCGCCTCTTCCGCCTGCCGGACGACGGCGCGCTGCTGAACCGGATGGGCTTCAACAACCCCGGCGCCGAAGCCGTCGCCCGCAGGCTGCGGAAGATGCGGATCGAGCCCGTCCTGGGCATCAACCTGGGGAAGAGCAAGGCGACGCCGCTGGACGAGGCGGCCGGCGACTACCTGCGCAGCCTGGAGCTGCTGGAGCCGTTCGCTCGCTACCTGGTGGTCAACGTCAGCTCGCCCAACACGCCGGGGCTGCGGCAGCTGCAGGACGCGGCGCCGCTATGCGAGCTGCTGCGCGCCCTGCGCGCCCGCGCCGGCGAGCTGGCGCAGGCCCGCGGCGGCCCCGCGCGGCCGATCCTGCTGAAGATCGCCCCCGACCTGACCGACCCGCAGATCGACGAGGCGGTCGGCATCGCGCGCGACGAGGGGATCGCGGGGATCGTCGCCACCAACACCACCGTCTCGCGCGAGGGGCTGCGCACGCCCGCCGCGCAGGTGGAGGCGCTGGGCGCCGGCGGGATCAGCGGCGCGCCGGTGCGGGCGCGTGCGCGCCAGGTGGTCGGCCGCATCTGGACGGCCACGGGGGGGGCGATGCCGATCGTGGGGGTGGGCGGGATCTTCACGGCCGACGACGCGTGGGAGATGATACGCGCGGGGGCGTCGCTGGTGCAGCTGTACACGGGGTTCATCTACCGAGGGCCCCTGGTGGCGCGCGAGATCTGCGTGGGGCTGCGGGAACGGATGAGGCGCGGCGGCTTCCGCACGCTGGACGAGGCGGTGGGGAGCGCGCACCGGTGAAGGCGCGCACCGCGAAGTTCCTGGCCGCCTGGGTGCGCGGCGCGCGCGGCATCCGCGAGGTGGAGACCACCCTGCGCGTGGGCGGCGAAGCGCGCGAGGCCACGCTGTACCTCCCCCCCGGCGGCCGCCCCGCGCCCGGCTGGGTGGTGCTGCACGGCCTGACCGTCCCCGGCCGCCGGCACGCGGCGATGACGCGCTTCGTGCGCGCGCTGTGCGCCAGCGGCGCGGTGGTGCTGGTGCCCGACGTCCCCGCGTGGCGCGTGCTGCGGCTGGACGCGGGTGCCGCGCGCGAGACGGTGGAGGCCGGCGTGCTGCACCTGGAGGGGATGCCCGAGGTACGGCCCGGCGGCGTGGGCGCGGTGGGCTTCAGCTTCGGCGCCACGCAGGTGCTGATGGCCAGCGCCGACCCCGCGATGCGCGGCCACCTGCGCGCGGTGGTGGGCTTCGGCGGATACTGCGACCTGGGGCGGATGCTGCGCTCGCTGTTCACCGGCGAGCACGAGTGGCAGGGCGAGGAGTACACGCTCGACCCCGACCCGTACGGCCGCTGGATCGTGGTGGGCAACTACCTCACCCTGATCCCCGGGTACCAGGGGATGCAGCGCGTGGCCGACGCGGCGCTGGAGCTGGCGCTGGAGTCGGGCCGCCGCGGCGACTGGGCGTGGGGCCCCCACTACGACGGGTTGAAGGTGGAGCTGGGGCGCGATTTCACCGGGGAGGAGCGGCGGATCTGGGAGACGGTGGCCCCGCTGACCGGCGTGGCGGTGGACCTGGAGGGCGCGCGCGAGCTGGCGGCGCTCTTCACCCGGGCGGCGCTGGAGCACCAGCCCGCGCTGGACCCGCGCCCGCACCTCGCCCACCTGCACGCGAAGGTGGTGCTGAGCCACGGCCGGCAGGACCGGCTGATCCCCTTCACCGAAACGCTGCGGCTCACCTCCATGATCCCGTCTTCGGTCAACCCGTCCACCACGATCACCGGGCTGTTCGCGCACTCGGCCGGCGCGGGGCTGCACCCGGTCCACTGGCTGCGCGAGACGGCCACCTTCGTACGCCTGCTGGACCGGGCGCTCTACGCGATCTGAAGCCGAATTCAGCGATTGATTGTGCATTCGCACGACACCGCCCCCCGTCATCCTGAGCGCGACCACGCTGCACCCGCGCGTGCTGCAAGGGCCGCAGCGCGAAGGATCCATACCATCGGATGCGCTACGACTGGGGATTTCGCGCAAGCCGGCGATAGATCCTTCGGCCTGCGACCACCGGCTCATGCCGCGACGCACGGTGGTCGGCCTCAGCCTCAGGATGACGGTGGAGAAGATAGGTGCAGAAGGCACAGTCAATCATCGCGTTCGGTATGACATCGATCCCGTACCTGGGCCGACAAGGGGTCACACGGAGTCAGCGGAGGAAACGAGGAACTAGCTGACGTTCTCCGGTTCCCCTGTTCTTCTCCGTTCCTCCGTGTGACCCGTTGTTGCTCAGCCGCGCTCACGCGAAAAAGGCCGCGCCCCGGCGAGGGCGCGGCCTTTCGTTCGTCCGCCGGCAGGATCAGGCGGGCCAGCGGTAGCCCAGCACGCGGCTCTTGTCGTAGTACGAGATCTTGACCTGGTTCTCCTGGTTGCCGCCCAGCAGCTTGACCCGGTTCCCCTCTTCGCCCACGTAGAACGCCACGTGGCCGTTTGTGGGCGAGCCGGGGCGTGTCAGCACCACGATGGCGCCGCGGCGGGGCTGGTCGAGCTTCTGCCCCCACCTGGCCCACGAGCGGGCGCTGGCCTCGCCACTCCCCTTGATCCCCGCCTGCTTCATCACCCAGTTGGCGAACGACGAGCACCAGGGCACGTCTTCGTCGCACGCGTTGTAGCTGCACGCCGTCTGGTACTGCAGGATGCGCGGGTTGTCGCCGGGGCCGCTGTGCTCCTTCTGCCCGCGCTCGCCCCACGCCACGGAGTACCACGCCGGGTCGCCCGGCTGCGGGCCGTCGGGGTCCTTGCCGTCGCTCTTCGCCACGAACTTGCTGCTGACCCACCCCTCGAAGCCGCCGGGCGACTTCACCTTCGTCCACTCGCCGTCGGCGGAGACCTCGAGCTGCTGCACCATCATCCCGTGCGGCAGCTGCGTGACCGCCGCGCTGTCCTTGCTGGGGCCGGAGCGCACGTTGAGCGTGGTGGCGGTCACGCGCAGCTGCGCGCCTCCCGCCGCGGCGGGCTGGGCCGGGGCGGCGGGGGTCGCGGGCTGGGCGGGGGCGGCGTACTTGCCGCTGATCCAGCCGGAGGTCCCGTTCGGCAGCTGGATGCGGATCCACCCGCCGTTCTCCTCCAGCCGCTGCACCCGGGTGCCTTTGGGGAGCGAGGTGATGGCGGGGTGCTCGGCGCCCGCACCCTTGCGAACGTTCAGGGAGTCGGCGGTGATGATGACGGTTTCGGACATGGGTACCTCGGAAGGGTGGGTGCGAATGATGGCGGAACGATGCCGTGGAGAATGAATCCGCCGGCCGGCGCGCGGCGCGCGGTGACAGGGAGGGACAGGGCACCCTGCGTACCAAAATGTTTCCCCCACCCGACGCGCGTGTACAACTGCGTTCACACGATCGAGTTGGATGATTTCGCCCCGGGGACACGCGTCTTCGGCCACGGCTGGAACCGGGGCGCCGCAGGTACATTTCGGGACACGAATGCCGCAGCTGTGGCAGATGCGAATCTTCTTCGACATCGCCTGAATCGGACGCGTGATCCCATCTCCCGTGATTGACCGTGCATTCGAGCGCTGCCGACCAGTCTTCATCCTGAGGCTGAGCGCCACCACACCTGAGTCGAGGTCGCAACGATGGCCGCAGCGCGAAGGATCTATAACGTCGGACGCGCTACCGCAGGCTATTTCGCGCGGACCGGCGATAGATCCTTCGGCCTGCGACCCCTCGCCCATGTCGCGATTTCGGTGTGGTCGGCCTCACGATGACGGGGGATGGCTTGGGCTTGGAACGCACAGTCATCAACCAGAAGTGGTATGAATGACATCATCCTGATTCTCCCACCGCTCCGCGCGACCACGGGGGATGAAGGAAGCAGCGGACCCCGGTCGTCGAAGCCGTTCGCCGAGCGCGAAACAGCAGAGGAGCGGAGAACGATCCCGCCGTTCTCCGCTCCTCTGCTCGTCTGCGTGCGACCCGCGGTTCAAGGTTCTACCGCTCAGCCAGCTCGTGCATGGGCGGCAGGTGCTCGCCGCGGGCCAGGCGGTCGAAGCGCTCCACCAGCGCCACGAACTCGCGGCGGAAGGGATCGTTGCCCACGTTGCGGCGGGCCAGGTACAGCACGTCTTCGAGCGACGCGCGGCCGCGGTGCTCCGACTCGCGCAGCAGCAGGCCGAACTCCGCCACCGCCGCGGCGAACGCGAAGTCGCCGTCCACCTCGTCGCGCGTTCCGGCGTCGCGCACGGCGAACGAGCTTTCGCGGCTGGTGTCGCCGTTCGGCGCCTTGTAGCGCAGCCGCACGAACGCCATCTCGCGCGCCGCGGCGGGGATGCGCGGCGCCGGGCCCGTGCGCTGGTAGCGGAGCGCGGGGGTGCGGTTCACGGGCACGTCGAGCCGCGTGCCCACGGGCACGATCTCGTACAGCGCGGTCACCGAGTGGCCGGCGCCCATGTCGCCCGCGTCGCGGCGGTCGTCGGTGAACTCCTCGTTGCGCAGCGCGCGGTTCTCGTAGCCGATCAGCCGGTAGGCGGCCACCAGGCGCGGGTTGAACTCCACCTGCAGCTTCACGTCCCTGGCGATGGTGAACAGCGTGCCGCCCAGCTCGGTGACCAGCGCCTTGCGCGCCTCGTCGCGGCTGTCGATGTAGGCGTAGCTCCCGTTCCCGCGGTCGGCCATCCCCTCCATCTTGCTGTCCTTCAGGTTCCCCATCCCGAAGCCCAGCACAGTCAGCGCGGTGCCTTCCTGCCGCCGCGCCTCGATCAGCCGGAACATCTCGGCGTCGCTGCTGGCGCCCACGTTGAAGTCGCCGTCGGTGGCCAGGATCACGCGGTTGTTCCCGCCCGCGATCGCGTTGCGGCGCGCCACGTCGTACGCCAGCCGCAGCCCGGCGCCGCCGGCGGTGCTCCCGCCCGCCTGCAGCCGGTCGATCGCCTCCATGATCCGCGTCTTCTGGTCGCCGGGCGCGGCTTCCAGCACCAGCCCGGCGGCGCCCGCGTACACCACCAGCGAGATGCGGTCCTGCGGGCGCAGGTTGGCCACCAGCATCCCCAGCGCCTCCTTGACCAGCGGGAGCTTGTTGGGCTGCCGCATCGACCCCGACACGTCCACCAGGAACACCAGGTTGCCCGGCGGAAGGCTGGCCATGTCCACCCGCCGCCCCTGCAGGCCGATGCGCAGCAGCCGGTGGCGCGGGTTCCACGGCGCGGGCGCCACGTCGGTGGCCACCGAGAACGGCTGCCCCTCGGCCGGCGGGGCGTAGTCGTAGGCGAAGTAGTTCACCATCTCCTCGATCCGCACCGCGTCCTTCGGCGGACGCTGGCCCATGCGCAGGAAGCGGCGGACGTTGCTGTACGACGCGCGGTCCACGTCGATGGAGAAGGTGGAGAGCGGCGCGGCGCGCGGCGAGCGGAACCCGGGCTCGTCGATCGCGGCGTAGCTTTCGGTGTTCCACGGGCCCTGCTGCTGCTGGACGGTCACTCCGGGAGCGTGGCCCTGCACCTGGTTCTGCATACTGACCGCGGCCGAGCCCAGCTCGCGCTGGCGCGCTTCACGGCCGGTGGCGGTCACCACCAGCGCGTTCAGGTTCACCGCCGACGGGGCGAGCTGGAAGTCGTGCCGCTGGATGGCGCCGGGAAGCAGGGTGATGGTGCGCGACTGGCTGGCCATCCCCAGGCGTGAGGCGGTGATGGTGACCGCGCGCCCGGCCGGGCCGATGCGCGCGTTGGGGATCAGCAGCCGGTACTCGCCGTCGGCCGCCGTGGTGGCGCCCAGGTTCAGGGCGGCGATGCGGATCAGCGCGCCCGCCTGGGGCGCGCCGGCCACGTCGGTCACCCGCCCCGTCACCACCGCCCGCTCCTGCGCCGCCCCCGTACGCGCCAGCGTGGCGAGCAGAACCAGCACTACGCCTGACAGGATACGTTTCATCACGTCTCTCCTCCGTTGGTGGTGGATCGGGAACGGTTCGAACCGCGGACGCGGTCCAGGAAAGACAACGAACGGATCGCCTGATCGTGCACAACTGGATGACCAGGGACGGACGAGCGGGACCTGGAGATGGACGAAAGGGCCGCGCACCCGGCGCGGCCCTTCGTCTGATCCGTCACGGTGCGAGCGTTTCAATCTCTCTCCACGACGCACTCACGCACTCACGCACTCACGCACTCACGCACTCACGCACTCACGCACCGGTCCGTAGTCCGGCCTACTTCCCTCCCCCGAACATCCCGCCCAGCCCGCCGGCCAGCCCGCCCAGGTCCGGCAGGCCGCCTCCGCCGCCGGCGCCGCCGCCCTGCACCAGCTTCGACAGGTTGCCGCCGATCGGCGCCGGCAGGCGCGAATCCAGGAACTCCACCGCGCTGCGTGCCGCCGCCTGCGCCTGGTCGGCCGGGAGCCCCGTGCGCTGGCTGATGTGGTTCACCAGCTCGTCGAGCATCGCCATCCGGTACGTCTCCTTGCAAAAGGTTCGTCCAAAGGGCGACGCCAGCCGCAAGGACTGCACCCGGCACGGCGAAGGGCCGCGCATCCCGCCGCGGCCCTTCGTGCGTCCTCCTCCGTCGGTGATCAGGCTGCGTAGGGATCGCAGCCGGTGAAGTTGTCCTCGCCGAGCTCGTCGAGCCACTGCCACAGGGCGCGCGCCGCGGCCGTCTGGCGCGTGGTGGCCACGTCGCCGCGCTGGTGCAGCAGGACGCGGTGGTACTTCCCGTCCACGTTGTTGTGCACCCACGCGCTGAACTTCAGCACGCCGGCGTCGGCGCACACGGTCTTCAGCTCGGCCAGCGGGCCGGCCAGGGCAGCCGGAACGGTCTGGTGGCGCTGGCTCACCTCGCCGGGCGACAGCGTCTTCAGCACGGTGCGGCCGGTGGCGTACTTCCGCTGGAGCTGGTCGGGCGTGAGCACCGAGTCGCCCAGCGCCTCGTCGGTGGGGTTGTGGTTGTAGCGGACCACGCGGCCCTCGGCGTCCACGTAGTAGCCCGCGGTCTGGGTGCCGGGAAGGAAATTGCCACCCCGGCTCTCCACCTCGAACAGGGGCACCTGGAACTCGGGCGGAAGGAGGTTGTCGGCGGGCTCGCAGGCCCCGGTCGCCAGCGCCAGCACCGCGGCGGCCGCGGCCAGGATGTGTCTCGAACGAAAACGGGTCATGCACGATCTCCGTCCAGCGGGTGATTGGGTTCACTGCCTGGCCGAAGAACGCCGCCCCGCAGCCGCCCGTGACGCGCCGGGACAAAGTGCCGCCTACCCGCCGGCCTCCGGATCGTAGACCGACATGTCGAACCACACCTCGTTCATCCGCCGCAACAGCTCGGGGGTGAGCGGGTGCGGACCCGCCGAGCCGAGCACCGCGTCGATCCCGCAGCGGGGGCAGAGCGCCGTCTCCCCGTCATCCACCCATTCGGTGATCTCGCCGGGCGGAAAGTGCTGCAGGCAGTAGAAGCACGCGCACGACTCGCTCGCCAGCACCTCGTCGCGATGCAGGCTGGAATGCCCGTGCGCGTCGTCCAGCACCTCCCGGGTGATCGGGCCCTCCGCTCCGTCCGCCATGGTCAGTTGATGGCCGTGTCGTGGATCAGGTGCAGCGGGGCCAGCCGCTGGCGCTCGCCGTTCACCACCAGCTCGAAGACGTACGTCCCCTCGGCGGGGAACATCACGTTGTCGAGCGGCACCAGCAGGCGCGTCTGCGGCGGGCCCTGCAGCGGAAGCTGCTCGCCCACCTCGGTGTGGCCGGTGATGCTCAGCACCGGGCTGCGCGACGGGTCCATCAGGTCGATGGAAAACTCGATCTTGCCGCGCTCCCCCGGCTCCCACTCCACCGCCGTGGCCAGGGTGAGCCGGTCCTGCGAAGCGGGAAAGCCGGGCGCGTAGAGCTGGTGGAAAACGCCGTGCACGTCCAGCCGGCCGTCGTGGCGCTCGTGTGCGTGTTCGCAGAGGAGCGCGTAGAGAAGCTTCATCTTCCGAGTGCGAAAGTGCGAGAGTGCGAGAGTGCGAGAGTGCGAGAGTGCGAGAGTGCGAGAGTGCGAGAGTGCGAGAGTGCGAGAGTGCGAGAGTGGGAAGGTCGGAAGATGGGGGCCGGGCGGCGGGAATGTGTGAGTGAACTCGCCGCTAACACGGCACTCAGTCCGCAGTTGCGGCGCCTTCGCGGACATCAGCGATGAGAGACAACGGCCCGGCGACCGAATCACGGTCGCCGGGCCGATTCGCATCATCCCCGTACCCCCGTCACGTCTTCCAGCGCCGCGGCTCCAGCTTGGGTGGGCGGGCGCCGTGGCGCTTCGTGCCGATGACGGAGACGTACTCCAGCTCTTCGCCGCTTTCGGCGGCGCGCAGCATCAGGCCGCCGCGGCTCATGTCGCCGCGCCCCACGAAGGCGGCGGGGAACACCAGCCGCTCGCCGAAGATGTCGGCGAGCACGTCCACGTACTTCCCCGAGGCGATGCTGCCCAGCAGCACGATCCCGGTGTCGGGCGCGTGCTCGGCCAGCGCTCTGGCGTGCGTCTCCAGCGGGTTGCGGTAGCTCGGGTTGTTCAGCTCCACCGCGCCGGCCTTGAACTCGCGCAGGATGTCGAGCGTGATCAGCGACTCGGGCGGCACCAGCCCGCGCGTGGGGGTGATCACCAGCGCGCCGGGGAGCCCGTCGGGCGGCGAGGCGAAGCGCCGCACGTACGCCATCTTCCCGCGGAAGTAGAGCCCGCTCAGGAAGCTGAACACGTCGCCCAGCGGCGCCCCCTCGGCCGAGCGCAGGCGCTTGGCCAGCGCGAACTGCGCCTCGTCGCGCAGCACCAGCTCGCCGCGTTTTCCGCCCGCGAACGCGGGAGATAGCAGAAAGATGTGCGAAGTGAACATGCGTCCTGACCGTAAGCAAGTGCCGCGCCCGTAGCTCCAGCCCACCCCCTGCGAAGCCACCTGTGTTCCACCAGCGACCACAAAGCCGGTCCCCGTGCACCCCCATCGCGGCCGCACCACAGCCAGTAGTCCGCGAAGGCGGACTTCGTGTGGTCGTTGCCGCGGTTTCAACCGCCCGCCACGCGCCGATTCATCCATCCCACACTCTCCGCTGTGGCGCGGATGCCACAATCGGGGGTGGAATCGAGGCACGCCGGCCGCACGATCATTCCCGCCGTTTCTGCCATCTACCTGTATCACAATCACTTGCATCTCCCCAAAACTTTGCCGCGCCGCGGTCCGTATGCTGCCCTCGCCGCCGTGCTCCCGCAGTGCGGGGTGACGGCGGACGGGCGGACATCCGCCGGCGAACGCGCGACGAAGCTGACGTCGCGCTCCAGGATCATCGAACAGATGCGTGGATCCACGAGGTCCGCGGACTTACAGGAGGCTCGAGATGCAGGTTGCGAATGCGGTGAAGGCGGCGGCCCGGGTGGCCGCGGTGGCGATCGTGGCGGCGGCGTGCGGCCGCGCCGAGGCGGCGCGGAACGAGGGCGAGCCGGCGGCGGCCGCCGCGGAGCCGCGGGTGATCACGGTGGTGGCGCGCGACTTCGCCTTCCAGGCGCCCGAGTCGGTGCCGGCAGGGATGGTGACCATCCAGCTGCAGAACCGCGGGCAGGCGCTGCACCACCTGTCGCTGGCGCGGCTCGACGCGGGGAAGACGCTGGACGACGTGTTCACCGCGCTGCGGGCGGGCGGCCCGCTCCCGGCGTGGATGCGCGAGATGGGCGGCCCCAACGCCCCCGACCCGGGGAGCGACGCCAACGCCACGCTCTTCCTGGCGCCCGGCAACTACGCCCTGCTCTGCTGGGTGGACATGCCCGACAAGGTGCCGCACGTGATGAAGGGGATGGCGAAGATGCTCACCGTGACCCCCGCCGCCGTCCCCGCCGCGGCCACCACGCCGTCGGGTGACATCACCATGCGGCTGAACGACTACTCGTTCACGCTGTCCACGCCCATCACCGCCGGGAAGCACACCATCCGGGTGGAGAACGGCGCCGCGCAGTCGCACGAGGTGGAGCTGATCAAGCTGGCGCCGGGGAAGACCGCCAACGACCTGATGACGTGGATGCAGACCATGCAGGGCCCGCCGCCGGCCAGCGCCATCGGCGGGATCGCGGGGATGGCCCGGGGCGAGGTGCAGTCGTTCTCGCACGACTTCACCCCCGGCACCTACGTGCTGATCTGCTTCGTCCCCGACGCCAAGGACGGGAAGCCGCACTTCATGCACGGCATGATGCAGACGATCACCGTCTCCTGATTGTGCCAGGTGCTAGGTGCTAGGTGCCAGGTGCTACGTGCCAGGTGCTACGTGCTGAGTGCCAATTGCTCAGACTGGTGATCTACCGCTGACCCGGTGACGAAGCCGGCCGCGCGGGCGCAACGCCCGGGCGGCCGGCTTCGCGTGATGTTATGATTGATTCACCTCGCCCATCGATCCACCCGTCGCCTCGAGGCATCCGATGCGCATCCGGCTTCTCCCCGCCCTGGCCGCCGTGATCGCGGCGCTCGCGCTTGGCACGCCGGCGCCGGCGGCCACGCCCACCCAGCTGCACTCGTTCCGCACCCCCAGCGGCAACATCGGCTGCATGGCCGGCGAGTTCGAGGGAACCTGGGAGCTGCGCTGCGACATCTCCGGCGGCATCCAGGAGTGGCGCGGCGGCCGCCAGAAGGACTGCGAGCTGGACTCGGGCGACTCGATCGGGCTGCAGGCCACCGGGCGCCCCTACTGGGTGTGCCACGGCGACACCGTCCTGGGGTCCGGGCCGGTGCTGGGCTACGGCTCCACCTGGCGCGCGGGCCCGTTCACCTGCACCGTGGCGCGCACCGGCGTCACCTGCCGCAACCGGGCGCAGCGTGGCTTCTCCATGAGCCGGCAGAGCTACCGCTTCTTCTAGCGCGGCGAACCGGATCTTCCAACGCCCGTTTCCCGATCCCCCAGCAGAGCCGCCGATGATCGTCGAGTACATCCGCTACGACCTCCCCGAGGAGAGCCGCGACGCGTTCGAGGCGGCGTATGCCGAGGCGCAGGCGTCGCTCGTCGCCTCGCCGCACTGCCTGGCGTACGAGCTGGCGCGCTGCGGCGACGACCCCGGGCGCTACACGCTGCGCATCGAGTGGGACTCGGCCGACGGGCACATGCAGGGCTTCCGCCGCGGCCCCGACTTTCCCCGTTTCCTGGCCGCCGTGCGCCCGTTCATCCCCCACATCGAGGAGATGCGCCACTACCACCCCACCGGCGTGCAGGGGCGGAAGGAAACGGCGGCGGCTGCGCGGTGAGCGGTTGCGGGAGGCCTTGGGCAGTGGGGCCACCGACGACTGAATACAGCGGAGGGGACGAAGAACCGTGGCCGAGTTCTTCGTCCCCTCCGTTTCATCTCATACCAAGATCCGACTGAACACCTACTGCAACGGTCACACGGAGAAGCGGAGTAGAACGGAGGAAAC
>DASWMA010000270.1:0-9659 GCA_036399995.1 Longimicrobium sp.
CGACACGCTCCCGGAGATCCAACGAGTACGGTCCAGGCATGGCGCACCCTCACGCAGGGGGATCGTCATCCAGCACCGCTCTCCATCATAAAGCCTAAACACTCTGTCCGGTACTCTGGACTGATATGCAAACCGCTCTAAATCGACGAAGAACCAAAAAAGAGTGGTTTCACACGGAGTCAACGGAGTTAACGGAGAACTTCATTTCCGCTGACTCCGCTGACTCCGTGTGAAACAAGGCAGTTGGTTTTCAACCACTCTTTATTCGGATTGGTATTAGCACCAGCGGAAAGGGGCGCTCCCCGCAGCGGGAGCGCCCCCTTCACCATCCGTCACCGGCGCGGGCCGGCTACCACATCGCCGCGGCGCGGCCGGAGAGCCGGGGCACCACCTCGGCGGCGCGGCGCAGGTCCTCGAGCTCGTCGTCGCTGCGCTGGTCCCACGCGTCGGGGGCGGGGATCAGGCGGCGCTTCTCGCCAGACGATTCGAAGCACAGCCAGGACGGGCGCTTTTCGTCGGTGGGCTGCCCGGCCAGGCTCGGCGCCACGAAGGTGCTGGGCTGAACCCTCCACACCCGCCACTGCACGCCGGCCTCGTCACGATATTCCCTCAGTGCCACGGTCGCATCTCCCGGTGTATGGGACTCCACGAGGTGCAACGCGATAGCAAGACCGGTTCCAGTTCGGCCAACCGAAGTGCGTTCGCCGCAGGTGTTTCCGCGCCGGCCCGCGCAAAAGGCTCGCGCCGGGCGGGGCGGGCGGCCCCGGCCGGCGCGGCGGCCGGCGGACAAAGCGCGTGCGGCTACACCGTGGCGGGCGCGGCCGGCACGGGGGTGCGCAGGTCCTTGCGCAGGATCTTCCCCACGTTGGTCTTGGGGAGCTCGGTGCGGAACTCCACCTGCCGGGGCACCTTGTAGCTGGTCAGGTGCTCGCGGCAGTGGGCGATCACCTGGTCGGCGGTCAGCGCGGGGTCCTTCTTGACCACCACCGCCTTCACCGCCTCGCCGCTGCGCTCGTCGGGCACCCCGATCACCCCCACCTCGGCCACGCCGGGGTGCTGCGTGATCACCTCCTCCACCTCGTTGGGGTACACGTTGAAGCCGCTCACCAGGATCATGTCCTTCTTGCGGTCCACGATCCGCACGTAGCCGTCCTCGTCCATGGCGGCCACGTCGCCGGTGTGCAGCCAGCCGTCGGCGTCGAGCACCTTCGCGCTCTCGTCGGGGCGCTGCCAGTAGCCGGGCATCACCTGCGGGCCGCGGCACAGCAGCTCGCCCGGCTCGCCCAGCGCCACCGGCGCGCCCGCCTCGTCCACCAGCTTCACCTCGGTGGAGGGGAGCGGGATGCCGATGGTGCC
The DNA here is from genome assembly GCA_036399995.1 of Longimicrobium sp. Taxonomy (GTDB): domain Bacteria; phylum Gemmatimonadota; class Gemmatimonadetes; order Longimicrobiales; family Longimicrobiaceae; genus Longimicrobium. Next base: position 1,357 of record DASWMA010000270.1, read on the forward strand.
GTCCTTGACCGTGCCGCCGATCGGGTTGAAGGTGACCACCGGCGATGCCTCGGTCAGGCCGTAGCCCTCCACCACCGGCGTTCCCGTCACCTCCTTCCACCGCGCGGCCACCGACGAGTGCAGCGCCATCCCGCCGGCCAGCGAGGCCACCAGGTGCTTCGGCGGGTTCTGGCGGAACCACTCCTCCATCAGCAGCCCGTTGTACAGCGTGTTCACGCCGGTGAACCAGGTGATGGGATACTTCTCGAACGCCTTCTGCAGGTTGGTGACCGGCCGCGGCGAGGGCACCATCACGTCGCGCCCACCGATGATGTAGAAGAGGAGCAGGTTCACCGTGAAGGCGAAGATGTGGTAGAACGGCAGCGCCGTGAGCACGGTCTCTTCGCCCGTGCGCAGGAAGTTGCGGCTCACCTCCTCGAGCTGCAGGGTGTTGCCCAGCAGGTTGCGGTGGGTGAGCGTGGCGCCCTTGCTCACGCCCGTGGTGCCGCCGGTGTACTGCAGCGCCGCCGGGCTGTCGAGCTCCACCCCGGCCAGGTACCCCGGCAGCTTCGCGCTGTCGAGCGCACCCTCGCCCGCCTTGAGGGCGGCGGGGAAGGCGGTGTGCGCCACGGTGGCCTTCGGGATCTGCTTCTTCACGAACTTGAGCACCGACTTGATCAGCAGCTTGCGCAGCGGGGCGAAGCGCTCGGCGATGCTGGCGATCACCACCGTCTGGATCTGCGTCTTCGGCAGCACGGTGGGGAGCCGGTCGGCGAACATGTCGAGGATCACCAGCACCTTCGCGCCCGAGTCGGCGAACTGGTGCGCCATCTCGCTGGGCGTGTACAGCGGGTTGGTGTTCACCAGCACGCACCCCGCCTTCAGGATCCCGAACGCCGCGATCGGGTAGGTCAGGCAGTTGGGGAGTTGCACCGCCACCCGGTCGCCGGGCGCCAGCTTGAGCGTTTCGCGCAGGTACGCGGCGAAGGCGTCGCTCAGCCGGTCGACTTCGGCGTAGGTGAGCGAGGCGTCCATCCCGTTGGGCATGCACTGCGTGAACGCGATGCGCGGGCCGTAGCGGCTGCCCACGTACCGGAACATGTCGGGCAGGTGCTTGTAGGGGATGGGCGGGATCTCGGGGCGGGTGCCCTGCACGTAGTGCTGGATCCAGGGGCGGTCGCTCATGGCCACCTCGGTGGGGAGGAATGGTGGAGCTATCAGGTGCCGGACGGGAACACTAGGCGATCCGGGCCCCGGCATCAAGCACGGCGGCACGGAAATGCTCGAATCCACGGATTGGTGCGTACCGGCGGACGGCCCACGCGGTTCCAAAGCATACCGGCCGCGCGTCCGCGGTGCGCCCGATCCCGGCGTTGGGCATTGAAGTCATGACTTAATTAAGTCACGACTTCAATACTGCCTCGGCGATGCGCCGGCGGACGTCACGCCGCGGCCGCAGGCTTCCGGACGGGTGGATACAGATCCTTCAGGCTCCACAGGATCACCTCGTCGCGGCTGGCGCTGACCGCGTCGCGAAAGGCGGCGGTGAACCCGCCCGCGGCCACCCAGATCAGCGGAGACGAGCGCTCGCGCGCCGCGTGGGCCCACTTCACCCCCGACGCGGCGAGCCGGTCGAGCATCTGCAGGTGGTGCAGGTGCCACTCGGGGGTCAGCGGCCGCGCGTTCCACTTCACCCCGCCGGTCATCACCCGGCCGTCGGCCAGCGTGCAGGCGATGTCCATCTCCAGCGGCTTGCGCTGCGAGTCGACGCCTTCCCAGAACCCCCACTCCTGCACCATGGGGAGGCGCGCCGCGCGACGGATGTACGCCTGCTCGGCCATCCGCTCGAAGATGGGGCCCATGTAGGTGTCGAGGTAGGGCACCACCTGCTCGCGCCACACGCGCGTGGCGGGGGTGCGCTCGAGCGCCGTGGCGAGTGGCGACACGAACCCGTGGTAGAACATCAGCGCCGGGTCGCCCAGACGGTAGCGGTAGGGCTCCTTGGGGCGTGCCCCCAGGTTGCGCCGCTGCTGCACGTACCCCAGCCCCACCAGGCGCTCCACCTTCTGGCGCAGGCCGCTGTCGCCCTGCAGGCCGGCCGCCTGCCCGATCTCGTTCAGCCCGGTGTGCCCCGCCGCGATCGCGCGGAGGATCGCGGTGTAGCGCGTCACCTCGCGCAGCCCCTGCTCCTGCAGCAGCGCCGTCTCCACCAGCGCCCGCACCTCGCCCCGCGGGTCCAGCATCAGCCGGGCGGTGTTCTGCCCCAGCGGCTCGCGCGGGTTCAGCGCCGCCAGGTAGCGCGGCGTACCGCCGAAGATCCCGTAGAGGTAGGCCCGGTCGCGCAGCGAGCGGAAGCGGACCATCTCGGCCGCGTGGCAGTAGTCGAACGCGTCGAGCCTGGCCTTCCAGCTGAAGCGCCCGTGCAGGGGGGCGCTCCCCGCGTCCAGCGCCTCCAGCGTGCGCACCGACGAGCCCGAGATCACCAGCACCAGCGCGCGGGCGTCGCGGCGCTGCTCCCACGCGGCGTTCAGCTCCGAGGTGACCGCCTCGAGCGCCGCCCGGTTCTCGCCCAGGTACTGGAACTCGTCGAGCACCACCACCAGCGGCTGGGGCGCCTTCAGCTCCATCAGCATCCGGAACACGGTGCGCCAGTTGGGATAGTCGTCGACCGCCAGCGGCAGCCCCGACCAGCGCGCCACGTCTTCCACCAGCTGCCGGCGGTTCTGCTCGGGGGTGGTCGCCGCGGCGGTGAAGTAGAAGGTGATCTCCGGCGGCCACGTGTTGGTGAGCAGGAACGTCTTCCCCACGCGCCTGCGGCCGTAGAGCAGGGCCAGCTGGGGAGTGCCCCGCTCCAGCAGCCGGCGCAGCTCGCGTTTCTCCGATTCGCGATCGATCATCGCCGAAGCTTTGAAGTCGTGACTCAATTAGGTCGTGACTTCAATACTAAACAGGCCAGAACGTTTCCGCAACAAAAACGTTCGTTCCGCACGCGGCGTCCGATCGTCCGGCGTCTGCCACGATGAGGAAAGGCCTTGCCCCGGCTTAGAAGTACGCGTCCTCCACCTCGGGCCGCCCCCCCAGCACCAGCGCTCGCATCCGCTCGCCCGGGCGCACCTCGGCGCCGGCGGGGAGAATGCCGAGCGCGTCCGCAGCCGCCATCGAGCTGCCGATCCCGGAGCCCTGCGGGCCGGTGGAGCGGGCGTGGACCTCGCCTCCGCTCGTCTCCAGCCGCAGGCGGGGAACCAGCATCAGCTCGCCGCGGGCGGAGAAGGCGTCGCGCGCCACCGCGTGCACCGTGGGCGCGTAGATGCGGGTGTGGCCGCACATGCGCAGCAGCGCGGGGCGCACGAACAGCTCGAAGGTCACCATCGTGGACACCGGGTTCCCCGGCAGCCCGAACCAGGGGATGCCGCCCAGCGCGCCCACGATCCCGAACGCCAGCGCCGAGCCCGGCTTGATCTTCACGCGCCAGAACTCCACGCGTGTGTCCAGCGCCTCCATCACCTCGCGCACGTGGTCGTGCTCGCCCACGCTGATCCCGGCGCTGGTGACCAGCGCGTCGCAGCCGCGCGCCGCCTCGATCACCTGGCGCAGGCTCTCGGGCGTGTCGCGCGCGATCCCCAGGATGCGCGGCTCCATCCCGCTTTCGGCCACCTGCGCGGCCAGCGCGTAGCTGTTGCCGTTCACGATCTTGCGCCCGGCGATCACCTGGTCGAAGCCGTCCACGTCCACCAGCTCGTCGCCCGAGGTGGCGGTCCCCACCACCGGCCGGCGGTGCACGGCCAGCCGCGCGCAGCCGAGCGACGCGGCCACCCCCAGGTGCGGCGCGCGCAGCACCGTCCCCGCGCGCAGCACCGTCTGCCCCGCGCGCACGTCCTCGCCGCGGGGGCGCACGTTCTTCCCCGCATCCGCGTCACCGAAGATGGAGACGCGCGCCTCCGCCGTGCCGAACCCGCTGCCGCCGTCCGTGTGCTCCACGCGGATCACGCCGTCGGTGCCCGCGGGCACCGGCGCGCCGGTCATGATGCGCGCGGCCTCGCCCGGCCCGAGCGCACGCGCGGGGAAGCCGCCGGCGGCGATGTCGTCCACCACGCGCAGCACGGCGGGGCACTCGGCCGTGGCGCCACGCACGTCTTCCGCGCGCACCGCGAAGCCGTCCATCGCCGAGTTGTCCCACGGGGGCAGGTCGGCGCGCGCGGCCACGTCTTCCGCGAGCACGCAGCCCAGCGCGTCCAGCAACGGCCGCGGCTCCGTCCCCAGCGGGCGGACGCCGTCCACGATCCGCCGCAGCGCTTCGGAGGGCGAGAGCCAGTCGGCGTGGTCAGCGCGCATCAGTGGCCTCCATGAAGCGCGTTTCCAGCAGGTCCGCCACGCGGGCGACGTGGCCGCCATCCTCCTCCATCGGGATGACTGCGCACCCCGCGCGGAGATCCGGATCGTCCGTCACGATGACGGCGAAGCGGGCGGCGGCATCGGCATCGTCCGCGTCGTAGACCGGCCGGTCGTGCACGGCGCGGCGGAAGACCTCGATCTTCGGGAGCGTGCCGTGCTTCCATCCCTCGATCAGCACCAGCTCGTACCCGCGGCCGGCGTAGAAGTCCGCCACCAGTCGCTCGGGGTCGGGCTCGCCGTCGGTGCGCATCACCAGCGCGATCTTGCCGGTGCCGGCCATGATGGTGGCCTCGGCCTGGCCTTCGTTGAAGTGGCGCCAGCTGTCGCGGCCGGGCTGGTCGGTCTCGAAGGCGTGGTGGCCGTGCTTGATGGTGGCGATGCGGCGGCCGCGGCGCTTCAGCTCGGCGGCCAGGGCCACGGTCAGCGTGGTCTTCCCGCTGTTCTTCCGGCCGACGATGCAGACGGCGGGGGGGATGTCAGGACGATGCATCGGTGCGCCGCGCGAGCTGCTGGGCACGCTCCAGGTCGTCGCGCGTGTTGACGTTGAAGAAAAGGACCTCGGCGTCGCCGAACCGCCGCACCACCTCCAGCGGCAGACGGATGGTGTCGACCGACGCGAGCAGCGCCCGCAGCGACCGGTCGGCGGACGCGAGCGCCCGCTCCACCGCGGGGAGGGCGGCGGTTGGATACCACGCGCACAGCGGCTCGATCCCGTGCCCGCGCGGGCTCTCGGGCACCACGGCGTGCGCGGCGTCCCCTCGCTCGGCGAGCGCGCGCAGGAGGCCGGCGGAGGCGAACGGGAGGTCGCACGACACGCAGAGCGCGCCCGCCCCGCCCCGCTCCGCCGCCCAGCGCAGCGCCGCCTCGATCCCCGCCAGCGGCCCCAGCCCTGGCAGGCGGTCGCCGCGGACCGGAAGGCCGAGGCCAGCGAAGAGGTCCGGCTCGTTCGCGATCAGCACCATCTCGTCCACCGCTTCCGTCAGCGCGCTCCGAACGCGGTCGATGATGCGCACCCCATCCACCCTCGCCAGCGCCTTGGGCGACCCGAAGCGCCGGCTGGCGCCGCCGGCCAGGATCGCACCCGGCACCGGAACGTGGGGGAGAGGCATCACCGCGAGGGAGAGGATGATTGGGGGTCACACGGAGCAACGGAGGAAACGGAGAACTTCGGCCGCGAACCTCCGTTCCCTCCGTTGCTCCGTGTGACTCCTCAAGAAAAACACGGTCCGTGAGAAAGTATCGGAATCGCGCGCCGGATGCACCCGGAACGCCTCTTGCGCGCCGGGGTGCCGGAGTGGAGTCGATGCGATCGGACCGATCAGGAGGTGGATGGATGGCGCGCTACGACGGACCGTACGGCGGCCCGCGAGGGGGATGGAGGGGCGGCGGCGACAACTTCCCGCGCGGGCGGGAGCTGACCCCGTACCCCGAGCAGGCGCCGCCGCGCTACACGGGCGGCGAATGGAGCCGCGACTACGGCGGCGCCCCCCAGGGCGGGCGCCCGGGCGGCAGCTTCGGCGGGGGATACGGTGGGGGATTCGGCGGCGGCGCGGCGCGGTTCTCGGCCGGCCCGGCGCGCGGCTGGAACACCGGCCCGTACGCCACGCCGCGCCGCCCGCCCGACGGGCTGGTGGGCGGCCGCGGCGGAGCGGGCCCTCGCGGCGAGTACGGCGGCGCCTACGAGGGCTACGCCGGCGGAGTCAACGCGTGGCAGGGCGGGGGCTACGGCGGCCGCACCTCGCAGGGGCGCGGCTACGACCGGGGGTACGACGGCGGCTTCGCGCGTGAGCCGTTCATGCCCGAAGAGGCGTATCGCCGCCACCCCGAGTACCGCCAGCAGCCGCAGCCGCGCGAATGGGAAGCGCACCAGCACGCGTACGGCGAGGAGCTGACCGACGACCACGTGCGCAACGCCGTGTACCGCCGCATGCAGGCCGACGCGTGGCTCGACGCCGACCGCATCGAGGTGCAGGTGGAAGATGGCGTGGTGACCCTGACCGGCGAGGTGGACGACTTCCTGAAGGCGCGCTACGCCTGGGACGACGCCTGGGAAGCCGAGGGGGTGCGCGGCGTGGTGAACAACCTCACCGTCCGCGCCGACCTGCCGCAGGCGCCCACCCACGGCGACGTGGTTCCCCAGAGCGCCGGCGACCGCACCAGCCCCGACGAAGCCGGCGGGATGAGCTGACGCCGAACGAAAAACGGGCCCCGGTGTGAACCGGGACCCGTTCTCGTTTCATCCAGCCGAACGCTGGGGCGCGCTCACGCGCTCACGCACCTGTTCAGCCGTACCCGCCGCGGGCAGGTCCTCAGTGATCCTCCCCGCTCCGGTACCCGCCCGCCACCGGGCGGTCGGGCGGCTCGTAGCTGGTGCCCTCTTCGATGGCGGTGCCCACGTCGTGGGTGCCGTACGTCATCGCGTCGAGGTCTTCCACCAGGTGCTGCGCGGTGTCGCTCTGGTCGAGCAGGGTCTCACCGAGCTGGTCGTCGGTCTCCAGGTCGGCGGTCACCGCGTCGTCGGCCGCCTCGGGCATCTCGCCGCGGTGCAGCTCGTCCACGATCAGCTCGTTGGTGAGGTGCGTCTCGTCGAGCCCCAGCACCTCCACCAGCGCCCTTTCGGCGATCTGCACCTCGCCGTCGGACGAGACGCGGCCCGAAAGCGTGACGTGGCCGTCGCGCACGGTCACGTCGATCCACCCCATGTCGATCTCGGGGTATTCGCCCAGGTTCTGCACGACGAGGTCGTAGATCTCGTCGTCGCTCATGGTGGCGAAGTCGAACGTTCCAAAGTCACCCTGCATCAGCCGCCCCGATCCGGTCGCCGGCCCGTTTAGAAGTGCAGCACCGCCCCCAGCTGCGCCGTCGGCGCGGCCTTCCATTCCACCAGGCTTTCCTGGTTGCGGCTGCGGAAGCCGCCGGGGGCGGAGAGGCGCCAGAGCCGGCCGTTGAGCTCCGGACGCAGCGAGAGCCGCCGCGTGACGTACACGTCGGTCCCCGCGTTCAACGTCACCGCAAACGTGGGGCCGAAGCGGAAGCGCTCGGGCGACGGGATGTCCACGCCCTCGGGATCGCCGCCGGTGATCTGGCGCGCGTAGCCCACCTTGGCGCCCACGAACGGCGCGAAGCCGCGGTAGGCGCGCGGGCCCGTCAGGTGGAACAGGAGGCCGGCCTCGGCCATCAGGATCCCCACGTTCGCCTCCTGGTTGGTGGCGATGGGGGTGATGATGCTGGAGTCGGGCGCGGCCTCGGCCAGGAACACGTCGCGCTTGCTGGCCACGTAGCTCATCGTGGCCTGCAGGTCGAGCGGGCCGCTCAGCCGGAACTGGTACGCCAGCCCGAAGATCGGCGCCGACTTCGGCCCGATGTCGACCGAGGTGCTGTCGGTGAGCGCCAGCGACGGGTTGGTGAACACGTAGCCGGCGAAGGGCTGCAGCCCGTGTCGCTCTTCGATGTAGCGGATCGGCGAGGTGATGCTCTGCGCGGCGCCGGTGCGGGCGGCCAGCGCCAGCAGCGCCGCGGCGGCGAGTGCGGTCCGCGAAAGTCGGATCATGCTCAACGGCGGTGGATGAAGCGTGGGCGGCGGGCGCGCTGGTGGGCACCCGCCGCAAGGCCAACGGTCCCGGGACGGGACTCGTCGCGGGACCGTTATAGCGGGCGGAAGGTATGCTTTGTTCCGCTCCCTTGCAAGACCTTGAGGGGACAGGGGATAGGGGACAGGGGACAGCGGGCGGCCCGGGGGATTCGCCGCGTCCGCGCCGGGGGAACGCCGCGGCGGGGTAGCCGGCGGGTCGCGCCGGGTTGCCGGCGGGGTTCGCGGGGCGGTCGCCGGCGGGTTCGCGCCGGGGTGCCGGCGGGGTTCGCGGCGGGTTGAAACCCGCCGCTGGTCAAAGTCCGGAAGTCCGCCTTCGCGGACTCGCAGCCGCAATCATCTG
>DASWMA010000271.1:0-5691 GCA_036399995.1 Longimicrobium sp.
ACCGCCGGCGGCGTGGGCCAGCAGCACCTGGCGCGGGATGGAGCGCGGGTAGCTCCACTGCGTGCCGTTCACCGCCGCGGCGATGCGGCGGAAGGGGACGTCGTGCTGCTGTGGCGCGCACGCATCGCGGCCGCGCTGGCGCGACCGGGCAGCCGCGTCCGCGCTGGTGCGCGAGGCCGTCGCCCACGGCTACGCGTACGATGGCACCACGCACGCCGGCCCGGAGTTCGGCCCCCTCTTCCCCTGATCCCCCAGGATGCCGGGGGGCGCGCGCGAAATCCGCGTCCTCTCTGCGGCCGGTAGTCCGCGAAGGCGGACTTCGTGTGGTTGTTGCCGCGGATTCATCCGCCCCGGCTACCCCGCAAACCAAAAAATGTTATGGCGTGATAAGGTGTTCGAGTTATGTTGCACCTGCCGAGTGTGCCGTCGTCCGCCGACGGCACACGGTGGGCCGCAACCATCCTTCACGCTGGAGAGACCGGAGATGCGCAAGATCCGCCTCGAGATCGACGACCTGACGGTGGAGTCGTTCAACACGGCCGAGAGCAAGGAGAAGAACGTCGGCACGGTGCACGGGAACGCGTACAGCCAGTGGGAGGGATGCATCATCTCGGACGGCGTGTCGGCCTGCGCGACGTGCGATGGAGGGTGTCCGGCGGATACGAGGACCTGTTTCGCGAGCTGCCGGATGACGAACGGCAGCCCCTGCATCAACTGCTGAGCGGCTGAAGAAGCCGCTGCGCCGCTGCAACTCCACGGGAAGCCTCGCCCGGCCCCGCATCGGGCCTGGGCGAGGCTTCGTTCGTGACGAGGCTCGTCCGGGCGCGGGATCGGCTTGCTGTGCAACCTTCCCCCGCCTTACGCGTTTCTTGACCGGCACGCCGCGGAAACGCACTCTGTACAGGCCAGCGCGTGCACGTCTCCCCCGTCCCACCCTCTCCCCGATACCGCCAATGCAGCAGATCAAGGGCACGATCGTGAAGTCGCGGCTCGCGTTCGTGGAGCAGCACTGGGGGCGCGAGGGGGTCGAGCGCGTGGTGGGCTCGCTTCCCGACGACGACCAGAAGACGCTGCGGACGCTGCTGAGCGTGAAGTGGTACCCGTTCGAGATCGGCGAGCGGCTCGACGCGGCGATCGTGCAGGTGCTGGGGAACGGGCACAGCGAGGTGTTCGAGCGCCTCGGCGCCGCCTCGGCCGACGCGAACCTGGGATCGGTGCACAAGCAGTTCCTCACCCCGGGGAAGCCGCACGTGTTCCTGGGGAAGGCGCCGCAGATCTACGGCTTCTACTACGAGACCGGCTCGCGCACCTACCAGCAGACCGGTGACCGCTCGGGGGTGATGACCACCTTCGACGCCGAGACCTTCAGCGTGCCCGACTGCCTGACGGTGGCCGGCTGGTACCGCCGCGCGCTGGAGATGTGCGGCGCCGAGGGCGTGTCGATCGTGGAGGACGAGTGCCGCGCCCGCGGCGGCGAGGTGTGCCGCTACCGCATCGAGTGGAAGGGCGTGGCCGCCGGGTGACGCGGTGCAGGGACCGACGGAGCGAGACCGATCACCGGCCGCCGCGGGACCCTTCCGCGGCGGCCTTGACCGTGAAAGGGAGGGGTGGATGGGGAGAGTGCTTCCGGGCGAGGTGGCCTGGTACGTGACCGGCCGGTTCTACAAGGCCACGGACGGGCCGCTGCTCGACGCCGGCTACTTCCTGCACCTGCAGGGGATCGGCGACGATGCGCTGTTCAGCGGCGACCCGGGCGAGGGGACGGCGCACCTGACCTTCCTGGCCGACCCGTTCACCGCCAGGCCGGTCAAGAACGGTGACCTGGCGCTGGGGATGGACGCGGTGGGCGGCTTCGCCGTGTACCTCAACCGCCGGCCGCGCGCCACCTTCGACGACCCGTACACCTTTGGCGTGGGCGAAGAGGTGGCGCGCTTCCGGCGCGTGAGCGTGGTGACCGGCGCCACGGTGGGGAGCGGTGTGTACGACACCCCGCTCTTCTCGCTGAACGTCTTCTCCGCGCGGCTGGTCGGCAGCCGCTCGTTCGAGCTGGGCGGCCGGCGCCACGACCTGCGGCGGCTGATCCCGCACGGGATCACCCAGTGGGGCACCTCCGCCACCACGCCGGCCGCGGAGCTCGAGGGGTACACCAGCGTGGTCCCGTTCGTGGGCTCGGCCATTGCCATCGGCGGAGTGCTGGGCTCGATCTGAGCGGCGGCCGCGATCGGCGCGAGCGAACGCGCCGCCCCACCCGCAGCTCGCCGACGATTCCAGTGCGCGGCCGTGCCGCTCCGGCGGGGCGATCCGGCGAGGCATCGCGCGTCCATCTGCTCGAACGATGCGGCGGCGCCGCAGGCTCATCCTCCGGCGCCCCGGCCGTTTTATGCCACGTGGCGCGAACCATGCGTAGACCCCGGCCCACCTGAAGAGCAGGTAACTCTAACGCGGAGGCCACTTTGGACAGAGACGGCGCGGCGGGCGGCACCCCCCTGGGCGGCGGTGCATCGAGCCACGGGTCTGGCTCCACGGGCGGCACGGGTGGAATGGGCGGTTCCAGCAGCGGCGAGACCGAAGGGCTGGGTGGCGGTACCGGCGGGTTGGGGTCGATGGGTGGATCGGGCGGCACCGGGGGCACGCCGGCGAGCGGCACGGGCAGCGGTGACGCGAGCACCGGGGCCGGGAGCGGCTACGGCGGCCTGAGCGGCTCCACCGGCTCTACCGGCTCGGCCGGGAGCAGCGGGTCCACCACGGGTGGCACGGGCTACGGCGGCCTGAGCGGCGGTACGGGCTCGACCGGCTCGACCGGCTCCACCGAGAGCAGCGGGTCCACCGTGGGCGGCACGGGATACAGTGGGCTGAGCGGCGGCACCAGCGGCTCCACCACCGGCGGCACCACGGGCTCCAGCGGTGTGGGCGGCAGCACGGGGACCGGGTGGACCGGCACCGAAACCGGCACCACCACCAGCCGCACGGGCTCCGCGGAGAGCGGCAGCGAAGGCGGCGAAGGGCTGATGGACCGCGCGCGCGACGCCGTTTCGGACGTCGCTGAGGCGGTCGGCGACCTGGCCAGCAGCGCGGGAAGCGCGATCCGCAGCCACGTGCCCGCCGTGGCGGCGGTGCTGGGCGGGCTGGCCGCGGCCGTGGGCGGGTGGTGGGCCACGCACAGGGGCGGCGAGGCCGAGCTGGGCGAGGAGGACGAGCGGCACTACCGCACGCACTTCGACTCGCACCCCGCGCGCGGCAGCGGCATGACGTACGACCACGCGCGCACCGGCTACGCGCTGGGGCACGTGGCGTCGCGCAACCCGGGCTACTCGGGGCGCGCGTACGACGACGTGGAGCCCGAGCTGCGCAGCGGCTTCACCGGCGAGGACGCGGGCAGCTACGACACGCTGCGCGACTTCACCCGCTACGGCTACGATCGCGGCCGCGGCGGCACCACGGGTGGCACCGGCACCACCGGCAGCTCCGGCACCACCGGCAGTTCCGGCACCACCGGCAGCTCCGGCGAGATGGGGAGCACCGGCAGCTCCGGCACCACCGGCAGCTCGGGCGCGATGGGGAGCACCGGCGGGTCGGGCGGCACCGGCGGGATGGGCACCGGCGGAACCGGCGGCCTGTAGCCCGGCGGGCGGGTGACGGAAGCGAGGGGCGTCGCGCGAGCGGCGCCCCTCGCCGCGTCTGGACGGCCGCCGACGGGCGTGGCGACGTGGGTGGGCGCATCGCGCGCCGTATGCGGAGCGGCCGTGATCGACACCCACCGGGCAGGGTGCGCGACATCTTGCTGCAACGCAACGACTTGGCCCGATACGACGACACGGTTATCTTTCCCGCACGACGAAGGCTCCGGCCCGGACCAGGATGTCCGGCCGGAGCCTCGCGTTTTTCGCGGCGGCCGGCCGCGTGGGCTGACCACGGGCTCGCGCGCTCGTGCCGCCCACGCCGCCGCTCGTGGCGCGAACCCCGCCGTTCGTGCCATGGCCGGTGGTGTGTTCGCGAAAGCTTGACAGATTCCTGACGGTCGGGGGGAAACACCTCCTCCGCCTTCGCGTATACCCGGTTACACCGCCCCGAACACGGGCGTTGCAACCCCCGGCGCCCGCGGGGCATCTCAACCGATGTCCGGCGCCCGCACAGACGGCGGCCGCTCCGCGTCACCTCCGACGTGGGCCACGGCTCGCCGCGGCGGCCGGAACCCCTGCATTCTCCAACCAGGACCATCCGACGATGAACCGCATCGGTGGGACCCTTCTCGCCTTCGCACTGCTCGGCGGCGCCCAGGCCGCCGGCGCGCAGGCCACCCCGCCGGCCGGCGCACCCCCCGCGGGCGCACGCCCCGGCGGCGCCCCCGGCGCCATGATCCCCGGCGCGCAGCAGGGAGCCGCCGGCGAGATCCGCGGCACCGTGCGCGACGCGGCCAGCGGCGCCGGGCTGGCGGGCGCCAGCATCGCCGTGCGCAGCGCCGCCGACAGCGCGCTGATCACCGGCGCCGTCACGCGCCCCGACGGCACCTTCCGCGTGGAAGGGCTGCGCCCCGGGCGCTACTACCTGCGCGTGAGCCGGCTGGGCTACACCACCGGCACCGTCTCGAGCGTGGCCATCACCCCGCAGGCGCAGACCGCCGACGTGGGCGCGGTGCGCCTGGCCGCCGGCGCCGTGGCGCTGGCGGGGATCACCGCAAGCACCGAGCGCTCGGCGGTGACCACCGCGCCCGACCGCACCGTGGTCAACACGCGCAACCTGCCCAGCGCCGTCGGCGGCAACGCCACCGACGTGCTGCGCAACGTGCCCGGCGTGGACGTGGACGGCGACGGGAAGGTGAGCCTGCGCGGCAACGAGAACGTGGCCATCCAGATCAACGGCCGCCCCGCGCCGATGCGCGGCGAGGCGCTCACCAACTTCCTCAAGCAGCTCCCCTCCAACATGGTCGACCGGGTGGAGGTGGTGCCCAACCCCTCGGCCAAGTACGACCCCGACGGGATGGGCGGCATCCTCAACCTGGTGCTCAAGCAGAGCGCCGACCTGGGCACCAGCGGCGGCCTGCAGGTGGGCGGCGGCACCGGCGGCCGCTACAACGGGTCGGGGAACCTGAGCTGGCAGCAGGGGAACCTGACGCTGTTCGGCAGCTACGGCTTCAACCGCGACAACCGTATCCAGGAAGGCTACAACTGGCGCAACAGCTACTTCGCGGGGCTGCCGGAGACGTTCACCATCCAGACCACCGACGGCGACGCGATGAACCAGTCGCACACGGTGAACCTGAACGGCGAGCTGAAGCTGGGCCGCACCAGCATCGCCCCGGCGTTCATGCTCAACAAGCGCGGCGCCGACCTCGCCAACCACAACGCCTTCACCGAGCTGAACGCCAGCGAGGTCGAGACCGGGCGCTACGACCAGCTCAGCGACCTCAACTGGCGCGGGCTGACCACCGACTACTCGCTGTCGCTGCGGCACATCGCGCAGCCGCAGAAGCACGAGCTGTCGGCCGACCTCCGCTTCAACCGCTCGCGCGACGACCAGAACAGCCTGTTCACCTACGACCCGCTGAGCGGCACCGCGCTGTTCCCGCTGCGCGACGCGCAGAACCTGCTGAACAACGTGGTGCGCGAGGGGAACGCGCAGGTCGACTACACGCGCGTGTTCGGCGGCACCAAGCTCGAGACGGGGTGGAAGGGCACGCTGCGCTGGATGAAC
>DASWMA010000272.1:0-11907 GCA_036399995.1 Longimicrobium sp.
GTGGGACTGGCGTTTCCGGACGCGACGCAGTCGCGCCGGGAACGCCAGGGTGAGGGCCCGCGCTTGCCGACCGTCCGGTGCCCGCGTACGATCCATCCGTTCCCCCTCCGCACCCCGTGCCACGCGAAGTGCCATGCCCGACCGCGATCCGTCTTCCTCCGATCCGTCTCCGTCTCCCGAAAGCCCTGAAGGGCTGAGCCGGCGCGGGTTCCTGCACGCCGGCGCGCTGGCCGTGGCGGGTGCCGCCTATGCGCCGGGGCTCTCCGCGTCGCCGCTCGGCGGGCCGCCGGCATCTGCCCCGCCGCGGCACGCAGCGGTGCCGCAGTTCGAGTTGGAAGAGGCCACCGTGCAGCAGATGCAGGACTGGATGCGCGCCGGCCGCTACACCGCCCGCTCGCTGGCCGAGGCGTACCTGGCCCGCATCGCCGAGGTCGACCGGCAGGGCCCCACGCTGCGCTCGGTGATCGAGACCAACCCCGACGCGCTGCAGATCGCCGACGCGATGGACGCCGAGCGACGCGCGGGGCAGGTGCGCGGGCCGCTGCACGGTATCCCGGTGCTGATCAAGGACAACATCGACACGGCCGACCGGATGATGACCACCGCCGGCAGCTACGCGCTGGACGGCACCCCCGCCCCGCGCGACGCCTTTGTCGCGGCGCGGCTGCGGGCGGCGGGCGCGGTGATCATCGGCAAGGCCAACCTGAGCGAGTGGGCCAACTTCCGCTCCACGCACTCCAGCAGCGGGTGGAGCGGCCGCGGCGGGCAGGTGCGCAACCCGTACGCGCTCGACCGCTCGCCCTGCGGCTCCAGCTCGGGCTCGGGCGCCGCGATCGCGGCGAACCTGGCCGCCGTGGCGGTGGGGACGGAGACCGACGGCTCCATCGTGTGCCCCTCGTCGGCCAACTCGGTGGTGGGGATCAAGCCCACGCTCGGGCTGGTGAGCCGCTCGGGCATCATCCCCATCTCGCACAGCCAGGACACGGCGGGGCCGATGGCGCGCACCGTGGCCGACGCCGCCGCGCTCCTGTCCGTGCTGGCCGGCGTGGACCCGCGCGACGGCGCCACCGCGGCCGCGCGGGCCCACATCGCGCCCGACTACACCCGCTTCCTGGACCCCGCCGGGCTCAAGGGCGCGCGCATCGGCGTGGCGCGGGCGAAGATGTTCGGCGACGAGCGGCACACCGACCGGGTGGTGAACGCCGCCATCGAGCAGATGCGCGGCCTGGGCGCCACCATCGTGGACCCGGCCGACATCCCGCACCTGGGGGATTACGGCGGCGACGAATTCACCGTCCTTCTTTACGAGTTCAAGGCCGACCTGAACGCCTACCTGGCCTCGCGCGGCGCCACCGCGAAGGTGAAGACGCTGAAGGAGGTGATCGACTACAACGAGCGGGACCCGCGCGAGATGCCGTACTTCGGGCAGGAGATCATGCTGATGGCGCAGGAGAAGGGGCCGCTCACCGAAAAGAAGTACGTGGACGCGCGCGCCCGCAGCCTGCGCCTGGCCGGCCGCGT
This sequence comes from Longimicrobium sp., assembly GCA_036399995.1. Lineage (GTDB taxonomy): Bacteria > Gemmatimonadota > Gemmatimonadetes > Longimicrobiales > Longimicrobiaceae > Longimicrobium. Next base: position 1,522 of record DASWMA010000272.1, read on the forward strand.
GGGGATCGACGCGGTGATGACGCGCCACCGGCTGGACGCGATCGTGGCGCCCACGGGCAGCGTCCCCTGGCCGATCGACCTGCTGCTGGGCGACCACTTCATGGTAGGCAGCTCCACGCCGGCGGCGGTGGCGGGATATCCCAACGTCACCGTCCCCGCCGGCTACGCCTTCGGCCTGCCGGTGGGCATCTCCTTCATCGGCCGCGCCTGGAGCGAGCCCACGCTGATCAAGCTCGCCTTCGCCTTCGAGCAGGGGACGAAGCACCGCAAGCCGCCGAAGCTCCTGCCGACGGCGGACCTGACGGTGCGCTGACCGGGCCCTCTCCCTGGCGGTCCCGGCGCGACTGCGTCGCGTCCGGAACGCGCCTGTCCCTCCCCCAAAACAACCTGGGGGAGGGACGGGGGCTCGCTTCGCTCGCGGCTGCTTCGCGTGCGATCTTCGACAACCCGGCGCTCTGCGATCGTCGCCGCCCGTTTCCGATGTGAAGCAGGACCTGGAGTGTGCCGTCATCCTGAGCGGCACAATCGTTTACCGCGTCGCTTCCCCGCCCTACCGCTCGCGCAGCTGCACGTGCGTGACCTCGCCCACGGCGGCCATCACGGCGCGGAAGCCCTCCATGTCGCGGTCGCTCACGCGGGCGCTGATCTCCGACTCCAGCAGGTTCAGCACGCCGTCCAGCCGGTTGGCCAGCTCCACGCCGGCATCTGTCACGTGGACCAGGAAGGAGCGGCGGTCGCCGGGGTTCACCTCGCGGCGGAGAAGGCCGTTGCGCTCCAGCCGGTCGAGCATGCTGGTGAGGGTGGACTGCTTCATCCCGAACACGCGCACCAGCTCGCCCACCGGCGCCGGCGCGTAGCTGCGCAGGTACGCGATCATGTGGCTCTCGCCGGGGCTTACCCCCAGCTCGCGGGTGTGCGCCTCGAGATACACCGAGAGCTGCCGCGACGCCTTGTGCAGCGGCGACAGGTATTGCAGGGCCATGGCGGCTCCGGTCGGGTGCGCGGATCGAGGGGACCGGGAATATCGCGGATCGGGGCGGCCGCATCAAACACCTTGACGGCCGCACCGGCCGATGGTACGATTTAGTACGATATCGTAGTAAATCGACCGACGCGCAAGTCCGCGTCCCCGGATGCACTCCCTCAGGAGGTGTTGGCGATGAGCACAGCCGTTCCCGCGGCAGACCGTGACGTCGAGGTCTTCCGCCACCAGGCCGGGATGATCCGCGCGGTGGTGGGGATGAACATCGAGGGGATCACGCACGAGGAAAGCCTGATCCAGCCGCAGCCGAACGGCAACACGCTGAACTGGGTGCTGGGCCACCTGGTGTGCATCTACAACAAGGCGCTCCCGCTGCTGGGGCAGGAGCCGGTGATGGACGGCGCGCGGCTGGCGCACTACGACCGCGGCTCGGCCCCGCTGGACCCCGCGAAGGCGCTCGACCTGCACGAGCTGGCCGCCGCGTGGGCCCAGGTCGCCGATCGTGTGGACGCCGGCCTTGGCGAGCTCTCCGGCGACACGCTGGACCGGCCCGCGCCGTTCAGCCCCAGCGGCAACCCCGACGAGACCGTGCGCTCGCTGATCAACACGCTGCTGTTCCACCACTCGTACCACGCCGGCCAGCTCGGCCTGCTGCGCCGCATCGCCGGCAAGCCCGGCGCGATCCCTTGACGGCCCGGCGGTAAGGATCGGGATCCTGCCCGGTCGGCAAACTCCGTTGCTGTACCGGGATCCGCTGGGGTCACGCGGAGGAACGGAGTAGAACGGAGGAAGCGGAGGAACTGCGATGAAGTTCTCCGTTTCCTCCGTTCTACTCCGCTTCTCCGTGTGACCGGTTTAACGGTGCCCGTCCAATGAGTCTGCGCCGACGCAGCGCAGCACGGCCGGGGAAGGCCCCTCGGCGGGCAGGTTCTCCACGGCGGCGCGGAGTTGGGCCACGCGATCCTCCAGCGAGCCCGTGGCAAGGATGAAGGGGATGCCGCGGGCCTCCAGCTCGCCCAGGTACCACGCGTGCTGCCGGTGCCGGAACTCGCCGCCGTGGCGGGTGCCGTCCTGCACGAAGGGGAAGTCGGGGGCGCAGAGCACGGTCAGGTCGTACTCCCGCCCGGCCATCCGCTCCAGCGCCGGCGCCGCACGGCCGAAGAGGAGACGGCTGTAGAAGAGCGTGGTCAAGGGCGAGGTGTCGCACACCACGAAGCGGTTGGCGCGCGACGCGGCCGCTTCCTCGCGCTCCACCTGCACGCGGCCGATGTGCTCCAGGTCCGCGAAGTCGAGCCGGCCCTCCTTCCCCTCCCACACCTCGCGGCCGTACTCGGCCACCCACTCCGTGTCCAGCGCGCGGGCCAGCGCGGCCGCCAGCGTGGTCTTCCCGGTCGATTCTCCGCCCAGCAGGCAGACGCGCCGCACGAACGAGGCGTAGACCACGGGCGCCAGCCACTGGCGGTGCGCGTGCACGTCTCCCCGCAGCAGCGTGCCCGACACCGGCCGCAGCACACGGGCGCGGTCGACCATCACGTGCCGCACCTCGGGCGCATCGGGCTGGTGCTCGCGGAACCAGCGCGTCATCTCGCGCGCGAAGCCGTCGCCGTAGTCTTCGCTGGTGAACACCGCGTCCACCGTCACCCCCAGCACCTGCTGGCAGAGGAAGCCGCAGAAGCGGCGGTCCTCCGTCGGGTCGGCGTCGTTGGCGGGCACCGGGACCGGCGCTACCCCGGGGGGGAGGAGCGCGCGCAGGCGCCGCTCGTCCACCACCATCAGCCGCGCCCCGGGAAAGCGCGCGGCCAGCCAGCGCTCGCGCAGCTCGGGCGGGTAGCCGGGAAGCTCGGGGCGCTGGTAGCTGATCACCACCACCTCGTGGCACTCGTCGAGCGCGCGGCCGATCAGCAGCTCGTGCCCCCGGTGCAGCGGGGCGAACTTCCCCACCACCACCCCGCGCCGGAACCGCTTGCTCACGCCGGCTCCAGCAGGCGCCGCCAGCGCACCAGCGCCACCGCCGCGTTCACCCAGAACGCCGTGAAGAGGAGCGCCGTGAGGGTGAGCCCGCGCGCCAGGAAGAGCGGAACGCTGATGGTGTTCACCAGCAGCCAGAACCACCACGCCTCGTAGCTGCGCCGCATCAGCAGCAGCTGCGCCAGCACGCTGAAGGCGAGCACGGCCGAGTCGGCGAACGGCGCGTACGCGTCGGTGAAGCGGTGCAGCAGCCATCCATACCCCGCCGCCACCAGCGTGCCCGCCACCAGCATGGCCGCCACCCACCGCGCGGGGGTGCGCCGCACCGGCCGCGGCGCCGCCCGCCGGCCCCCGGCCCAGCTCCACCACCCCACCAGGTTGGTGGCCAGGAAGAAGGCCTGCAGCGTGACGTCGGCGTAGAGCCGCGCCTCGAAGAACACCCAGGCGAACAGCACGCACGCCACGCTCCCCACCCACCAGTTGTGGATGCGGTTGAGCCCCGCCAGCAGCACCGACGCGGCGCTGAACAGCGTGGCCGCGAGCTCCACGCCCCGCATCACGCCCACGCGCCGTCCAGCTCCGAGGTGTACTGCACCACCTTCCCGTCGTCGAAGTCCACCTCCTCCACCGCCACCGGCTGCCCCGCCCCGAACAGCGCGCGCAACGCGTCGCCCACCGCGTCCGCGGGCGCCGCGGGGCCGTGATAGCGGAAGCGGAGCGAGCCGTCCGCCGCCTGGTGCAGGGTGAACTGCGCCAGCGCGAAGCGCCGCAGCGCGTGCGTCACCTCAATGTTGTTGAGCCACTCGCCGCGCGCGGTGCGGAAGCGCACCGGCGGGCGCCCCTCCAGCCCCGCCAGCACCGGCTCGCGCCCGGGCGACAGGCGCAGCGCCGCGTGGTCGCCCGTGCGGTAGCGCAGCAGCGGCAGGCACGGGTTGAAGCCGCCGGTGAGCGTCACCTCGCCGCGCTCGCCCGGCGGCACGGGGCGACCCTCGTCGTCCAGGATCTCCACGTACAGCCGGTGCTGCAGCAGCACGTGCCCGTCTTCCGCCGGGTCGTACACCGCCACGGGGCCGGCCTCGTTCATCGAATACAGGTCCAGCACCGGGCAGCCGAAGCGCTCCTCGAGCCGCGCCCGCAGCGCCGGCTGCAGCGCCATGGTGGTGGAGATCATCGCCCGCGGCCGCGTGGCGAGCGGAAGGTGGGCGAGCTCGGAGAAGGAGACCGGGTCGCCGGTGTACACCTCGGGCGCCAAGGCGTCCAGGTAGCGCGCCCGGTGGCCGGGGTCGCGCCAGTCGCCGGGATGCAGGTTGATCTTCGCCAGCCCCGACTCGTCCATCGTGGGCGTGACGGAGACGTAGGTGAAGCACCTGCGCTGGAACCCCACCAGCACCACGCCCACCTGCCCCCGCCCGTGCGTCAGCTCCACGCCGAAGCGGCGGAGCGCGCGCTTGTAGAAGGCGAGGTAGCCGGCGGCCACGGTGGGGAGCGACGCCAGGAGCAGCGGGTGCCCGGTGGTGCCGCTGGTGCTGAAGTTGATCAGCCGGTCCGCCGGCACGCCGTCGGGGACGAAGGCCGCCACGTCGCGCCCCAGCTCGGCGCGCGAGGTGGTGGGCACGTCGTGGAAGTCGCGCGGGCGCGAGCCGTAGCGGCGGTAGAACGGCACCGTCTCGAAGCAGCGGTCCACGAACGCCCCCAGCCACTCCGGCGGCTCGCCCGGGCGCCACCCCACCCGGGCCGCTCCTACCTCGCGCTCGAAGGCGCGCACCTCTTCCACCTCGGCGGCGGTGAGGCGGTTGCCGCTCTGGTTGCGGTAGATGGGGGCGCAGGGGTGGCCGCGGAGGAAGTCGAGCATCCGCCGCCCGTGCCCGGTGAGCGTGGGATAGCGCTCCGCGTCGGTCAGGCCACCGTCGTCCGCCGCCGGCTGGTCGAGGTGGAGCGATGCCGTGCCGTGGGCCGTGCTCATTCGCGCCCCCACTTGTCGGCCGCTTCGTCGGCCGCCTTGCGCCTCAGCGCCTCGCGGATCTCGCGGGCGCGCTGCTCGGCGGCGCGGGCGGCCTGCATCACGCGGGCGCGCTCGGCCGAGCTGAGGGTGGTGAGGCGGTCCTGCGCCTGCGCCGGCGTCTCTCCGGCGGGGCGGTAGCCCAGCCGCGCCAGCGCCAGCCGGGCGAGCTCTTCGCGGCGGTCGGGGTCGGCCACGAACTTCGCGGCGGGCGACTGCGCGGCCAGCTCGCGAGATTCGGCGTCCAGCACCGCCAGCACCGCCAGCGGGGGCGGCGCCGCGCGCGCGAACCACTCGTCGGCCAGCAGCCAGCAGAGCACCTGGGCGATGGAGAGCCGGTTGCGGTCGGCGCGGGCGTCGGTGCCGTGGAAGCTCCGCAGCGCGGCAGCCGGCGCAAAACCGCCCAGCGCGCGCAGCAGGTCGCCCACCACCGCCGCGGTGTGCACCCGCCCCGCCGCGCCGATCCGCGGCTCGGCCAGGAAGTCTTCGGGCGTTTCCGCCAGCCGCCGCGTCAGCGTCTCCAGCACGGGCCCTTCACGCTCCATCGTCCGCCTCCCAGCGAAAGCATCTCAGGCAGAGCAGCGGAGAAGCAAAGGAGACGGGTCGTTCCCCGCTCCTCTGCTGCTCTGCGTGAGACACGTCCTTTCGGATCTTCATCCCCGCCTCCCCGCGTCGGCCGGGCCGTACTTGAGACGGCTGAACCAGCGCGCGAACGCCACCAGCTCGTCGAGCGATGCCACGGGGTGCACGGCCCACCCCTGCTCGCTGCGCGCGCGGCGGATCGTGGCGTATGCGTCGTACGGGTACTCCTCCCACCCGGACGCGAGGTTCAGCGCGAAGGTCCCCCCGCCGCCGGCGGCGCGCAGGGCCATGGCGGCCACGTCCCACCCGCTGTTCCCCCGCTCGTCGTTGTCGAACAGCGTGGACACGCCGTCGTCGGAGATCACCAGGATGTGCGCCGGCCGCGACCCCGGGGGGCGGGTGGACCAGGTGTCGCGCAGCACGTGGACCGGGAAGGCGGTGGCCCCGCCGAAGTAGCCGGTGAGCACGCGCAGGATCTGCGCTTCGTCGCGGACGAAGCCGGGGGTGCTGGTGAACTGCCGCGCGCCGCTCCACAGCGTGGCCTGCACCCGCGCCCCCGCCCGCAGCGCCGACAGGGAGAGGATGGCGCCCGCCAGCGCGGGGAAGCTGGTGAGCACCTGCGGGTTGGGCATCGACCCCGAGCAGTCCACGTACAGGTCCAGGTCCAGCGGCACGCGCTCGGGCTCGCGCGCCTCAGTGGTGCCCCACACGCGCTGCACCGTGGTCATCCCCGGCACCACGTGCGGGCTCTGCAGCACCGTCTGCAGCCAGTCGGCCGCGTCGAGCGGGTCGCCCAGCTCCCACGGCTCGAGCCCCTCGGGGAGCGGGTCGCCGCCGCGGGGGCCCGGGTGGCCGGGAAAGGGGACCAGGTGCGGCAGCGCGCGCTCGCGGTAGTAGCGCACCGCCGCCTCGTGGTCGGTGATGTCCACCCCCGCCGCGCGCAGGATCTCGCCGTATTCGAAGGGCTCGCGCGTCTGCCCGCTCGCCTGCGCGTTCCGCTCCGTCTCCAGCGGCGGCGCCTGCACGCCCTCGTCGTCCGCGGGAAGGTCGGAGAGCGCGGGGTCGGCCGCGGGGTGGATCGCGCCGGCGAGCTCGTCGGGGTCGGCATCCACCAGCCCCGCCGGGCTCGACCCCGCGGCGGCCGCGCGCGTGTCGAGCAGCTTCTCGATCAGGGCGGCCGACGCCTGGTCTTCCAGCAGGTGCGGGAGGAGGAGCGCGGCGAAGCGCCCCGCGCCGTCCAGCCAGTCGCGCGCATAGCTGCGCACCAGCCGCGCGCCCAGCCAGGCGTCGCCCTCGAGGTGGTCGTCCGTCTTCCCCCCGCCCAGCGAGCCGCGCTCCAGCGACCAGAGCAGCTCGTAGATGCGCATGTACAGCGCCCACACCGCGCCCCCCGCGCCGGGGCTGGCACTGGCCATGGCGCGGTACACGCCGGCCATGCGCAGCCCCGCGCCGCGCTGCAGCCGGTCGTTGATCAGCAGGTCGGTGTAGAGGTTGGCCACTGTGGGCGCGTGCTGTTCCACCGTGGGGAGCGCGCGCCGCATCCGCGCGATCGTCCGCACGTGGTCGGTGAGCGTCGCGGGGGCGAAGACGTGGTGGCCGATCTCGTGGGCCAGCACCTCCACCGCGAACTCCTCCACCCCGCTCCCCCGCACCTCGGGGAGGGAGACGACCACCGCCTGGTCGGCCAGCCGGATCATGGCGAAGCTCCCGGTGAGCCCTTCGCGCTTCGCCTCGCCGGCCGACAGGCAGAGGGTGGGCGGCCGCAGCCGGGTGAAGCGGCTCCACGCCTCGAGCGCGCGGGGCCACGCCCCCTCCCAGCGCTCGCGGAGCGTTTCGATGGACACAGGCGCGGCGTGCGTGGTCACCCCCGTCCCCCCAGCGCCACCAGGACCACCGCGTGCGTCAGCGGCGAGGTGAGCGCCAGGGTGGTGCCGTTCGCCGCCACGCCGCCGATCTCGCCCAGCTCCGGCAGGTCGAGGGTGGCGCCGCTCACCGTGACCGTGGTCCCCCGCGCGGTCACGCCGGGGGGGACCGGGGCGGGGCGCGGGTCGGCGCGCTCCTCCGCCGTGGCGCGGTGGAAGGTGGCGCCGAACGCGTCGGCGGTCAGCAGCCAGCAGTCGTCGCCGCTGCGCACCCGCAGGTGCTCGCCCGCGGCGGAAACCTGCGGCGGCTCCACGAACAGCCCGCCGAAGCCGCGGAACGCCCCCGCGCGGGCCACCACGCGCACCCCGGACCGAGGCGGATCGGCGGAGGGATCGAACCAGGGGTCGGCCGCCAGCCGCCGGCGCACCCCGGCCCAGTCGCCGCCGCGCGCGCCCACGGCCGCCAGCGCCAGCTCGGGCGGGAGCGCGTCGGCCGCGGCCAGGGCGCCCGCGCGGAAGTGCGCCATCCCCGCGCGCCACGCGGCCACCTGCCCCAGCGCCAGGAAAGCGCCGGCATCGGCGCAGCGCGGCGCCAGCGCGCGCATCGCCGCGATCCACTCGGCCGACCGGGCGCCGGGGGTGGCGGCCAGCTGGTGCACGGCGTTGGCCACGGCCGCCAGCACCCGCTCGGGCTCGGCGGCCACCAGCGCGAGGGCCGCGGCACCGACCTCCAGCCACGCCCGTTCGATCGCCGGCTCGCGCGAGGCGGGGCCGGCCAGCCCCTGCCCCACCAGCTCCAGCGCCAGCTCGTAGGCGGCGCGCGCCACGTCGGCCGCAGCTTCGGGATGCGCGTCGGAGACGGCGCGCACCAGCGGGTCCACGGTGGCGAGCAGGACGTGCGCGAAGGCGTCGCCGTCCAGATCGGGGCGCATCCGGCGCGCCTCGGCGAAGCGCTCGTTCAGCTCGGCGCGGGCGTTCCGGAGGAACGCGGCGAAGGCGGGGGAGAGGGCGGTGTCCACGCGGCTACTGCGTCTTCAGCCAGCGCAGGTAGTTCGTGTAGCGCTGGTGCAGGTACTTCAGCACCAGCAGGTCGTCGTACAGGTGGCCGTAGAGCTTGCGCCCCTTCGACCACTCGGCCACCAGCCGCTCGATGGCCACCAGGCGGGCGCGCGTCTGGGCCTCGGTCACGCCGTTCAGCCCGCGGCGGAACTCGGCGGCCAGCTGCGCCACGGGGTCGTCGCGGTCCAGGTTCAGCCGCTCGTAGTCGGCGCACGACAGGTCGAACACGCGGCGCAGCCACCCCACGCGGTCGGTGCGGAACATCTCGTTTCCCTGCGCGCCGAAGAAGGGGGCGTCAAGGTCGGGGAGGAGCTTGTCGTGCAGCACGAAGGGGAGCACCTGGCGCACGTCTTCGAGCTCCACCACGCGGTTGCCGCGGAACCAGGCCAGCGCCTTGGCATAGACGAGGAGCGTGGTCAGCACGCGCACGGAGAGCCCGTTGCGCGTCTGGCACCCCAGGTCCTTCAGCCGGTCGCGCCCAGTCTCCAGCGCGGTCACCGCGTTCCATTCGGCGCCCGACAGGCGGGCGGTGTCCTTGGTCTTGTACTCCCACTGCTCGGCCGCCACCTCGCAGAACTCGAACTGGCTGGCGAAGAACTCCAGCCGCCGCCCCACGTCGGCGGGGATCGGCACGGCGCGGATCTCCTCCTGCATCCGGCCGACCTCGGCCTCGGTGAACACGATCTGCCGCGGCACCACCTCTTCGGGGCGCACGTCGGCCTCGATGCGGGCCAGCAGGTCGGCCAGGAAGCGGGGGTTGAACGACAGCGCCTGCACCACCACGTCGATGCGGTCGCGCAGCGCCTCGATCACGGGGTAGGTGCCGCCGCCCAGCTCGTCGTTGGCCGTCAGGTACCACGCCGCCTCGGGGCACTCGTACACGTGGTTGAGGATCTCGGCGTAGTTGTCGCCCATCACCGTGAGCAGCGCGCTCTGGGTGCGGGTGGGGATGCGGTTGTACTCGTCGATGATCTTCACCCGCATCCCCAGCCACGTGCGCCACGCGATGCGGATGTCGTCGATGCTCTGCGCGGCCACCAGGTCGGCGGGGAGCGGGTTCCCCAGCAGGTCGGCCACGGTCATCTGCGGGTGGCCGTGCTGCATGGCGCGCCGCACCTCGCGCACGGGGTAGCCGGCCAGCACCCCCATCAGCACCGCGCTGGCCGTCTTCCCGCGCCCGGGGCCGCCCACGAACAGGCACTTGCGGCGCGTGGCGAAGGTGAGCAGCGGGAGGAGCACGAAGCTCGAGTAGCTCTGGGCCGACGGGAGGGTCAGCCGGCTCCGGCTGTCGCCCAGGGTGAAGGTCTGCGCCGGGCCGTCGTTCAGCTCCACGTCGTAGTGGGGGGAGATGATGGCGGTGTTGACGATCCAGAAGTAGGCCTGGCGCAGCTTCTCGTCGAGCGGCGGGCCGGCGGCCTGCGCGCTGTCGCCGGGCGCAGCCAGCGGCCCGCGGTACAGGTCGGCCACGTCGAAGGTGCGCGGCGCCGCGGGGGCGTGCGGGTTGGTGGGCGATTGCGAGACCCGCTGCAGTGCGTCGAGCAGACCCATTCGGGAAGCGTTTCGGGGACGGTGGTGAGGATGGTGGACGAGCGATGATTCTACACCTGCGGGCCTTCGTGCGTCGAGACCGGCTCGGCGGTCGCGTCGCGCGCGCGCGCGCTGAAGCACAGAAAATCGGCGGGCGAGGTGGGAGTTTCCCGCCTCGCCCGCCGAACCGTTTCCCCCGAGCCGAGCTCAACCGGCCATGCGTCTCCTTTGCTTCGTCGCCTACCTGATCGGCCGTAATCTTTGGTTCATCTCGGATTTTGTTGCAGCGTGCCGGGGAAGGCGCCCTTGATCTTCAGGATGAAGTAGCTGACGTCCCGGAAACCGTACGCCTGCCGCTTGATGACCTTGATCTTGTTGTTGATGCCTCCAAGCCGGCCGGTGTGGAT
>DASWMA010000273.1:0-5276 GCA_036399995.1 Longimicrobium sp.
GGGCCCACACCTTCTCGCCCCCGTCGAGCCCCACCCACCGGCAGGTGCCGCTGGTGCCCAGCCCGGTCACCCCGCGCGCCACCATCACCTCGGCGCCGAACTGCCGCGCCTGCCGCCACGCCCGCGCGCTGAGCTCCGACCCCGACACGCCCGAGGGGAAGCCCAGGTAGTTCTCGATCCGCGACGAGGTGCCCGCCTGCCCGCCGGGCGCCAGCCGCTCCACCAGCACCGTGCACAGCCCCTCCGACGCGCCGTACACCGCCGCCGCCAGCCCGGCCGGGCCGCCGCCCACGATCACCAGGTCGTACGGGTCGTCCAGGCCGTTGCGCGGCGCCGTCTGCAGCCCCACGTGCTCGGCCAGCGCGCGGAAGGAGGGCGCCGAGATGCGGGCCCCTTCGGGCGAGATCACCAGCGGGTACGCCTCGCCGGGGCGCAGCGCGGCGGCGCCGTTGCCGTGGGCGTCGGCCGGGTCGACCCAGCGGAAGGGGACGTGGTTGCGCGAGAGGAAGTCGCGCACGTCGTGGCAGGCCAGGTCCCACCGGCTCCCCACTACGGTGGCGGGGGTGGGCGGCGTCTCGGCGTTGAAGCGCTGCAGGATCTGCACGCGCTTCGTCATCGTGCGCACCAGCTCTTCGGCCAGCACGGGGCAGGCGGCCACCAGGTCGTGGAAGTCCTCGGGCTCCAGCCGCACCACGCGGCTCGGCTCCTCGGCGCGCAGGCTGGCGATGGCGGGCGCGCCCAGCAGCAGCGGCACCTCGCCGAAGTACTCGCCCGGCTGGTAGGTGCCCACGTGCTGGTCGCGGTCGCCCATCCGCTTGAGCACGGCCATGCTCCCCTCCAGCAGCACGAAGAACCCGGGGAGCTCGCCCTCCTGCATCAGCCATTCGCCCTTCGCCAGGTGCAGGTCGGCCGCGCGCGCGGCGATCTCGGCACGCTCGCTCTCGGGCGTGCCGGCGAAGAGCGGCACCTGCATCAGCAACTCGGCCGTGATCACTCGTCGCTCCGGTGGATGAGGTTGGGTCGGAGAACAGGGGTTCGGTGCGCTGGGCCCTCCCCCGGGCCCACTCCCCCCACCGCCGGCTGAGGGAGAGAACCACGGGTAGCGGATGCGCCCGGCCGTGAACGAAGGCCGGCAGGCTGCGCCCCCGGGGTGACGGGGCGCTGGGCGAGCAGATCATCGCGACACGGCAAAATAATCGGTGGGGCAAGTGCGGCGGCATACTTCGATTCCGTCAACCGCCGTTGGTCCGTCGAAGCGGCGGATCATCTTCATCTCCCGCTCTGGCCATCAGTGGCTGAAGCCGCGCAGATTCAGCCTAGAAGGCGGTGAGTGAGCAAGATGCAAGGAACGCGGCGAAAATACTGGATGTGCGCGCGCAACCTGCACATCCACGGACGCCGAACCGAGCCAGCTTAAAGCGACAACCGACAGCAAAACAGACAGCAGAGCCCGCCGGAGATCCACCCGGCGGGCTCCTTCATCTACCGATTAGGCAGGGCGTAGAGGGGCGCGGCTAACGGCGCCGGGCCTGTAACATCGCAACCTTTAGATGGCGAGTCAGCAAAAGCAGGGATAGGGCCCGCTGCAACTGTTCCCCTCCTGTGTGCACCCATCGGTACCTCCACAGCCCCAATCGGTGGGGATAGACCCATCGCTGTGACCGCGCACGGTACCGGATTTCGCTGCACCGTCAGCGGAGGTGGCGAACGCCTCGACCTCCAGCTTTTCCACGTCCAAACGCAGCTTCATCTTCATCGTCGTCATCCTTTCGTATCTGCGGGGGCTAGATTCCGATGGGGCTCCTTGATTCCCTCCCGTGTACCCATGCGCCAGAGGCGTGCAAATGCCGCGCGGGGCCGGGCTTCGCGCGCCGTAAGCTGCAAACGGCGCGCCTAACGGCGCGGGGAAGCGATGCGCCACCGGGTTGAAGAGGCACAGTGTTACCGCCAATGATCCCCCGGCCGCGGGCGGCGATCTTGCGGGCGCTGGAAGCGGCGGCGGGCGGAAGGGCTGGACGCGTCCCCGTGGCTCTTACCGGCCAAGCGGGACGCATCGCAGCCGGTGAGCAAGAATGCGCTGCACAACTGGATGAAGCGCATCAAGGACCGGCTTGGCATCGACCTGCCGATACTTGGCTACCACGCCGAGAAGCGGGCCGGGATTCGAGATCCGCGTTTCCGCGCGCTCCCGCCAAAGGTGCAGGAAGAGCTTGCGGGCACCACGTGGAACACGATGCGGAAGGTGTACGACTACGTTGACTAGCCGACGCTATAGGACGCTGGAGCGGCCTTGGAACGCGATCCGGCGCCCCTGTCGCAGCCGCCCGCGCCGGTCCGGCGCCTACGTTCGGAGGCGTGATTGAAGAATGGACAGCACCAACGGACACGACGGCCGACGGACAGTGGTAAAACCCTTGTGAGACAGGTGCTTAGCGTCGGTTGGACTGAATACGCGCAACAACTGCGACAAGCCTCGCAAACTGAGCGAGGCTCCAACGACCAAGGTCCCTGCTCAGGATGACGTTGGGCGGGGAGTGTCCCGGATCCCGATGCACATCGTTCGTGTTCAGCGCCGCCGAGCGGGGGAAACCGCGCCGGCGGCACTCGTGCGTGCGGGCGCCGCGGTCGTCACCTCGAAGCTCGCGGTCAGGCCGCCCACCATCACGTCGAAGGTGCCGGGCTCCAGCACCCAGCGGCCGTCGCGGCCCACGTAGCGCAGGTCGTCGGCGGGCAGGTCGAAGCGGATCGTCTTCGCCTCGCCGGGCCGGAGCGACACCTTCTGGAACGCGCGCAGGCGGCGCACCGGCGGGCGGACCGTGGCGAAGCGCTGGCGGGCGAAGAGGAGCACCGCCTCGTCGCCCGCGCGCTTCCCCGTGTTCGTCACCGTCACGCTCACGGACAGGCGCCCGCCGGGGCCGATCTCCTTCTCCCCCAGCCGCAGGTTCGAATACGCGAAGGTGGTGTAGCTGAGCCCCGCGCCGAACTCCCACTGCGGGGTGAAGCCGCGCGGGCGGCCGCTGCCGTCCAGGGTCTCCACGTGCCCGTGGTCGTAGGTGAGGAGCGCGTTGGGGGTGCGCGGGTAGGTGAACGGCAGCTTTCCGCCCGGGTTGTGGTCGCCGAAGAGGACGTCGGCGATCGCCTCGCCGCCGTGCATCCCCGGCCAGTACGCCATCACCACGCCGCGCACGCGGTCGGCCACGCGGCCGATCACGCGCGGGCGCCCCTCCACCAGCACCAGCACCACCGGGGTGCCCGTGGCGGCCACCGCTTCCACCAGCCGCAGCTGCGGCTCGGGGAGGGTCAGGTCGTCGATGTTCCCCGGTGTCTCGGCGTACGCGTCTTCGCCGATGGCGATCACCGCCACGTCGGCGTCGCGCGCGGCGCGGGCGGCGGCGGCCACGTCGATCGTGTCCTTGAAACCGGCGCCGCCCACGTAGCGCACGTCGCGTCCGCGGCGGAGCATCGCCTCGAGCAGCGTGCGTGGGCCGTCCGGGAGCTGCGCGGCGTCGGCGCCCTGCCAGCTGTAGGTCCATCCCCCGTTCAGCGCCGTCAGCGAGCTGGCGGCCGGGCCGGTCACCAGGATGCGGGCCTCCTTCCGCAGCGGCAGGACGGCGCTGTCGTTCTTGAGCAGCGTGATGGACGCGAGCGCCGCCCGCCGCGCCACGGCGGCGGACTGGGGCGTGGCGAAGCGCGCGGGCGCCGCCGGGTCGGGCGAGGGGCGGTCGAACAGCCCCAGCTCGGCTTTCAACGTCAGGATGCGGCGCACCGCCTGGTCGATCCGGCTTTCGGGAACGGCGCCCTCGCGCACCAGCTCCAGCAGCTGGTCCACGAATCGGTAGTGGTCGGGCACCATGCTCATGTCGATCCCCGCCAGCACCGCCATCCGCACCGCGTCCTTCTCCGTCGGCGCCACGCGGTGGACGTCGTGCAGCTTGGAGATGTCGGCCCAGTCGCTCACCACCACGCCGGTGAACCCCAGCTCGCCGCGCAGCACGTCGGTGAGCCAGTAGCGGCTGGCGTGCAGCGGCTCGCCGTCGATCTCGCCGCTGTTCACCATCACCGACCGCGCGCCGGCGCGGACGGCGGCCACGAAGGGCGGCAGGTGGATCTCGCGGGTCTCGCGCACGCTCATGTACGCGGGGGTGCGGTCGCGCCCCGAGCGCGGGTTGCCGTAGCCCAGGTAGTGCTTGAGCGTGGCGGCCACGTGCCCGCTCTCCTGCATCCCCTCCACGCTCACGCGGCCCAGGACCGAGGCGACGTAGGTGTCTTCGCCGAAGGTCTCGTAGAAGCGCGGCCACACCGGCTGGCGGCCCACGTCCAGCACCGGCGCGAAGTTCCAGGGGATGCCGGACGCGTACGCCTCGTCGGCGGTGATGCGGGCGGCGTGGCGGACCAGGGCGGTGTCGAAGGTGGCCGCCATCCCCAGGTTGTGGGGGAAGATGGTGCCGCCGCGGGTGTAGTTGGCCCCGTGCACGAAGTCGATCCCGTAGATCACGGGGATGCCGAGCCGGGTCTCGCGCATGGCCACGCCCTGGATCTGGCCGATGGCGCGGTGCCAGCTTTCCACCGACAGCGCGCCGCCCATCACGTTCAGGATCGACCCCACGTGCCGCTCCACGATCCCGCGGCGCAGCTTTGCCGGGTCCAGCCGGATGCTGTCGTGCTGGGGCGAGCCCTGCGCGGCGAAGACGCCCACGGTGAGCTGCGTCATCTGCCCCACCTTCTCCTCCAGCGTCATCACCGACAGCAGCGAGTCCACGCGCGCGCGGCGGGCCTGCTGCAGCGCCGTGTTCTGGGCATCCGCGGGTGCTGGGTGGATCATGGTGATGATCCCGATGGCAAAAGCGCGCGCCAGGATGCGCTTCATCGCGTCACGTGGTGGATCCGGTTCCGGTTCGGCCTCTCCCGCCGCGCACCCCGGCAGGTTGTGGACCGTCCCGTTCGCACGGGGTTGTCCGCCCGCTCCAGCAGCCCGGCCTCCCGCTCCAGCAGCCCCGGCCTCCCGCTCCAGCAGCCCCGGCCAGGCCGGGCTTGCCCCGAGCTTGCCCGGGGCTTGCCCTGGGGCTTGCCCTGGGGCTTGCCCGGGCGGTTGAAACCGCGGCAACAACCACACGAAGTCCGCCTTCGCGGACTACCGGCTTCTGCGCCGCCGCGGCTTCGGTGCACGAGACAAGCCTCGTCGCGCCATCGAAGCAGCCGCGAGCGTAGCGAGCCCACGTCCCTCCCCCCGGCAGTTTTGGGGGGAGGGACAGGCGCCCCCAGGCGCCAGGGTGAGG
>DASWMA010000274.1:0-16930 GCA_036399995.1 Longimicrobium sp.
AAAACCGTCAGGGCGTGGCGGCCTTGGGCGCGGCTTCGGCGGGGGCGTTCTGGCCGGGGGCCACGGCGGACGGCGGCGTGGCGGGCTCGCGGCGGCCCTGGCGAGCGGCCTGCGCGGCGGCCGGGTCGCTGATCACGCCACGCGCCTGCTGCACGGCCTTCTCGCGCGCCGCGCGCACGCCCTCGCGCTCGAGCCGGTTCACCATGTTCTGCACGTCCTGCGGCGGTGTGTAGGTCGCCTTCTTCCGCGAGGCGGTCTGCGCCTCGAAGCCGCCGGCCACCTGCTCGTAGCGCGAGCCCGGGCTCCACAGCACCCAGTCGTCGAACCCCACGTCGTACACGCCCTGCTTCTGCTCGCGCAGCTGCTGCGGGCCGTACGGCTGGTGGTTGCGGCCCAGCCACCGCGCGTTGAACGCCTGCAGCCACACGATCACCCGCGCCGGCGTGACCCCCATCTCCTGCAGCTTGTCGTTGCGCAGCCGCGCCATCCCCGCCGACTTGAACAGCGTCTGGTACGGCATCAGGTCGGGCTTCGGCACCCCGGGGAGGTGCGAAGCCAGGTAGTGCGACGGGTACATCATCGGAAGGATGTGGTCGGCCGTGCTGGCCACCGTCTCCCACTGCTGGCCGATGTTCACGTCGCGCGGGTCGTTGGGCACCAGCCCGAACACGTCGGCCTGCACCATCGCGCCCAGCGGGTGCACGCGGCGCTTGGCCTCGTTCAGGAAGGCGGCGATGGCGTCGCTGCGGGCGCCCTTGGCCAGCGGGTGCACCTGCGGGGGGAGGCTGGGATACGGCTCGGCGAAGCGCACGTAGTCGAACTGCACCGCGTCGAAGCCGGCGCGCGCCGCCTCTTCGGCGATCTGGATGTTGTAGTTCCAGACGTTGGGGTCCCAGGTGCTGACCCAGGTGTTCCCCGCCTTGTCGCGCCACAGCCCGCCGCTGGGCGCCTTCACGCTCCACTCTGGCTTCGCCTTGCTCAGGATCGGGTCCTTGAACACCACGATGCGGGCGATGGCGTAGATCTGGTGCGCGTGCAGCGTGTCGACCAGCGCCTTCAGGTCGCGGATGGTGACCTCGCCGGGCTGCGCCAGCTGCTTCGCGAGCTCGATGCTGGTGTTGTACCGGATCCCCTTCTCGTCCTTCACGTCCACCACGAAGGCGTTGATCTCGGTGTTGTCGGCCATGCGCAGCAGCGCCGGGAGGCGCGTGCGCGAGCCGGCGGCGTAGGCGTTGATGTACAGCCCGCGGATCTGCGCCGGGGCGTTGTCGCGCACGTCGCCCTGCGCGTTGCTCCCCGGCGTCTGCGGCGAGGCGGTGGCCTGCGCCGTCGCCGAATCGCGCGGGGTGCCGCCGCCGCTGTCGCCCTGCGCGCCGTTGCCGGTGCGCGCCGGCGCGTCGTTGCCGCAGGCGGCCGCGAACGCGAGCGCCGCCACCGCCGCCGCGCGAAGGTATCGTTGGGTGTTCATCTGCGTCCGATCTGCCTTGCATGTGGAGAGTTGCCGCCCCGCCCGCGGCCTTGCGACCAAAGATGCGGCGCCGTGCGGCTTTACGCGAGGGGGCCGGCACCGTCCACCGGCGCCTGAAGCCGCAGCGCCGCAGCAACGACGACGAGAAGCCTCGCAAACCGCGCGAGGCTTCAACGACGCAGGCCGCTGCTTCGTCCATCCACGGCATGATCGCGGGTCAGCACCGGCGACGGGTGTAACCGCTGGTGTCAGTTGCCCGCGTAAGTGCAGGCACACCGAATCGGCAGATCTGGTATGACCAGGACGGCTTCGACCGAAGCGAGTGATCCCCGGCCCAGGTTCCTGGGCCGGGGACCACGTTTTAAAGAGGCCACGGTGCTGTCGATGAAAAATTGTCCCAAAGGTGCGGAGTGCCTGTCCCAGGCCAGGGGCCGCGGGAGCCCACGCCGAGTGGATCACGTCGGCTCAAAAATCGTTGATTCGCAACACGTTCTCTCTTTGCTCCGGCTTCTGGCCCGCCATCGTCCACATCTTGCCAGCCTCCGACCATGAGCGAGCGCCCAGGCTCGCTCCGTTCATGCGCCCGCCAGATCGTCCCTCCTGATTTCCGCAGCATTCCTTTCCAAACCATGACCACCACGGGAGTAAAAGATGAGTGAGCTTCACACCGAATACCGGATGACCCAGGCGCTGGCCACGCTCCAGCCGCTGAGTTGGCTGGATGACCTCTGGCACCGCCACCTCGACGCGGCGCGGGAGATCCCCGCGGAAGACGTGAGGACTCTCGCCGAGCTGGGTGCCGAGTTGCAGTCGCTCCTGGACCGCTCCGTCAGCGAGGCCGAGTGGCTGCGGGCCCATTTCTCGGAGAGAGCGGAACAGCTCGACGAAGGGCTCGCCCGCGCCCTGGACGGGTACCCGCTGACGGAGGAAGCCCGGGAGTCCCTGCGGGCGAGCTTCGACGCGCAGGGCGGCTTCGCGGCGACGGTCCAGGCCGCCACCGAGACCGTCATCGCGGAAGCCCCCGAGGCGCGCCTCGAGATGAGCGTCACGCTCGGGGAGATCGAGGGGGGCGAGTTCGAAGGCCCCAAACCGCGACGGAGGCGGCTCAAGTGCGCGATCCTGGGGATCGGCGCGGGAGTCGCCATCGCCGCGGGGCAGTACCCCATCGCCGTTTCCATCCTCCTGCACATGAACTCGATCGGGTGCTTCGGCGAGAACCCCAACAGCAAGTAGCGAGGGCGTAAGCTGGGCGGAGAACCCGCCCCCGCGCCTTCGGGCGCGGTGCGGGTGGCGGACGCGTGCCTGGGCGCACGATCCGGGGGGCGTGGAGACGCGGGCTGCGTCGCCGCGCTCTCGCGCGTTACCGAGATCGAGGCGTGCATCCGGGCGGCGCCGCAATCTGATCCTCGCGAAACCGCCGTCACCCGGCACCGGGTTCGTGCGGGTGCTTTGGGGCACGCCACCGCTGACGGAGCCGCGTACGTGGGGTGCGGTTGCGGTTGCGGCTGCGGCTACGGGCTACGCGGCGGTCACCATCCCCACTTGATCGCGGGTGGGGTGCGGGTTAACGTGGGATGCACACCGCGCCTTTTGAATCACAGCAGGATTCGCGCATGCGCCACGCGCCGCCCGCAGTTCTTCGCGTCGCCTCGGCCGGGGTGCGTGTCCGTCGCCGTCGCGTTCGCCTGCGTGTGCCCGGCCGAACGGACCGCGCTGCCCTGTCCGGGCGTTCGGTCCGCTTCACGTGACCACGCCGCAAGGGAGACGCGGGATGAACACAGTGCTGAACCCCACCCTTACCCGGAAAGGCAGAGCATGGCCAAGCTGAAGCTGGACCTGCAGCAGCTGCAGGTGGAGTCGTTCGCGGCGCACGAGGTCGGAAACCCGGCATTCGGAACCGTGCGGGCGCGACAGATCACGCCGGTCGGGACCTGCGAGTGCCCGGCGACCGGCACGGCGCAGACCTGCACCTGCCCAGACTCGTCGAACATCAACGACTGCTTCTGCACCGATTGGGAAAGCTGCCGGTGCGAACACTCGTAGTCCCTTCCTTCCCTCGACCGGAGCAGACCACGATGAACAAGCTGAGCCTGGATACCGAGTCGCTGCGCGTGGAGAGCTTCTCCACCGCCAGCGACCCGACGGAGCGCGGCACGGTGAACGGCCGCGAGTGGGCGCAGGGCGAGGACAGCCCCTACTGCACGTCGGTGAAGATCGGCTGCGCCTGCACCGTGGGCTTCACCTGCGAGACCTGCGACTGATCGGTTCCCGGAGGATCGCGTTCCGCCATCGGGCATCGGGGGCCGGGGACGTTCCCGTGCCCGTCCCGATCGTTCCTTCGCGCCGCCGCGGTTTGCCGGCCGGGAGCGGGCCGGATCCGGCATCCGCATCAGATCAGGAAGACGGGGGCGCGGGCATCATACCGAATCCGCGAGATCCGTTGCTGCACCAGCATCGCTGAAGGGGTTGTTGCAGTAGGTGTTCAGGATCTGATATGAGACTCAGGAAGACGGGTGCCCCGGCACCAGCGCCCGGCGGAGGCCGCGGACTTCGTCGCGAAGCTCCACCGCCGCGGCGAGCACGTCGGAGTCCACCGCGTCGGGCAGGGGCGGCGGCTCGTCGGGGTCGCCCAGCCCCGCGTCGCGGTGCAGGCGCACGCGCTCGGCGATCACGTCGCGGATCTCCTCGGCGTTGTCCACGCCGCGGAAGTAGGCCTCGTGCATCGACTCGCCCACGCTCTCGCCGTGCCCCTGCGCGCTTCCGGCGCCGCCGCCGGCGGTGGTCACCCGCACGTCGGCCAGCTTCAGCAGCCGCTGCAGCGGGTTCTGCCGGATGGAGATGTTCTGGATGTTGGCGAAGGTGATCGTCTTCTCGCGCACCGACACCACGCCTTCGCGGATGCGGAGGCTGCGGTCGGAAAGGATGTACCAGCGCATCTCGAAGTCCAGCCGGAGCACCGCCAGGCTGAAGGGGAGCTGCACCAGGAACGTGGCCCACGCGGCGATCTCGCCGGCCTGCAGGAGAAAGACCAGCACCGGGTGGTCCACGTCGCGCAGCAGGGCCAAGATTCCCAGCAGGCTCCCGATCAGCCCCACCAGCGCGCCGAGCTGCCCCAGCGCCCAGAGCGCCAGCCGGTAGCGGTAGTACGCCGGCGCCGCGCGGAACACCCGCACCACGCGCCCGCCCTCGGGAACGCGCGGCTCCGCGGGAACGCGCAGCAGCCGCAGCACCCATCGCTTCGTGCCCTCAAACATCGCGGCCCTCCGTGTCCCCGGGCACCGGCAGCGCCGTGCGCAGCGCGCGCACCTCGGCGGCGATCTCGCGCAGCACCTGGGTGAGCTGCTCGACCGGGGCGGACGCCAGCTCGCCCGCGTGGCCCCCGCCGGGGACGGCCGCGCGGTCGCGGGCGCCGCGCATCCGCGCGTAGAGAAAGTCGCGGATCTCCTCGAAGTGCGGCATCCCCTCCACCGTCATCTCGGCGGTGGCGCTCCCGCTGGCCGTCTGCACCTGGACCTTGGCCAGCCCCAGCCACCGCTCCACGAAGTTGCTGGTGAGGTGGATGTCTTGGATGCGGGCGTAGGTCAGCGACACCTCGCGCCGGAACAGGATCCCCCAGCGCGCGGTGATCCCCTCCTCTTCCACCACGTAGCGCAGGGTGTGGTAGCGGAAGTACAGCGGGATCAGCGGGATGAAGAAGAAGGGCCCCGCCATCAGCGACGACAGCGCGTAGTAGGTCAGCAGGCTGCGGTCGGGCGCCAGCGTCACCGGCAGCCGCGCGAACGGTGCCGCCCCGGCCGCGGCGGGGGCGGGCCCCGCGCTGTCCGGTGCTGCGAGATGGTGCGTGCTCATCGAGGTCGGGGAGCGTGGGAACGGTTCGGACGAGAGGTCCGGCCCCGCCTTCCGTTCGCGGGGCTGCGCTTGATACGGCCCCCGCCCGCCGCGAGTTGCGGTACTCACCTCGGCGGCGTCATCGCGGATCAAAGAATCGTTCGAGACCGGCTTCAGCAAGGCTCTCGCGGACAACACGGAGGACACGGAGAGAACGCCCTCCGTGTACCTCCGTGTCCTCCGTGAGATTCGAGGTCAGCCGATCCGGATCACGGCGTGGCCGGAGGGGTCCAGACGTTGTTGGCGCGGTTGGCGTCGGGGAACTGGCCGCGCGGGTCGATCTCCACCCGCGTCACCGTCCCCGACGTGGGGACCGACACGACCGTGGTGCGCGTCCCCGCGCCGCGCAGCCACTCCTCCACCGGCACCTCGCCCTCGGTGATCACGCCGGTGCTGGAAGTGACCGCCACGAACGCCGGCATCGGGTTCTGCCCCAGGTCGCGCACCACCACCTCCACGCCACCGCTCACCGGGCGCACGGATTCGATCGCCTGGTCGTGCACGCCGGTCTCGAAGAACCACGGGTACCAGAACCAGTCCAGGTCGCGCCCCGCTACCCGCTCCACGGTGTTGAAGAAGTCCCACGGCATGGGGTGACGATAGCTCCACGCGGCCGTGTACTCGCGCAGCGCGCGGTCGAACACCGTGGGCCCCAGCACGTTGCGCAGCGCCACCATCACCGTGGCGGGCTTGCTGTACGCGGCGACCGTCCGCGCCCCGTACGGCGACACCAGGTCGGTGTGCCGCATCAGCGGCACCTCGGTGTCCGTCCCGGCGACGGCCAGGTAGGCGGCGCGCGTGGCGGTGTCGGCCCGCGTGCCGCGGAAGAAGTCTGCCGAGGCGCGGTCTTCGAAGTGGGTGGTGATTCCCTCGTCCATCCACGCGTAGCGCGCCTCGTCGCTCCCCACCACCATCGGGAACCACTCGTGCCCCAGCTCGTGGGCGATCACCGCTTCCAGCGCCTCGGCCTGCGCGGGGCGGCCGATGAAGACGATCATCGGGTACTCCATCCCCCCCACCGGCCCCTCCACCACGGTGGCCTGCGGGTACGGGTACGGCTGGATGGCGCCGCTGAACCAGGTGAGGGCGTGCTGCCCGTAGCGCCACGCCCGCTCCCACCCCGGCGCGCCCGCCCGGTAGAGCGTGTGGACGGCCACGCCGCGCTGGCCGCCGGCCCCGTTTGGCACCGGCGCCCGCACCGCGTCCCACAGGTAGCGGTCGGAGGTAGCGAAGGCGAAGTCGCGCACGTTGTCGGCCCGGAAGCGCCAGGTGAGCCGCCCGCCCGCACCCCGCCCCAGCGCCGCGCCCGACGCCAGGTCTGCCGCGGTGACCACGTTCACCACGCTGTCGGCCGTCGCCGCCCGCGCCAGCCGGTCGCGCGTCTGGGCTGACAGCACCTCGGCGGCGTTGACCAGCGAGCCGGTGGCGCCCACGATCCAGCCGGCGGGGAGCGTCAGATCCACCTCGAAGTCGCCGTACTCCAGGTAGAACTCGCCGTCGCCCAGGTAGGGCGTGGCATCCCACCCGTTCAGGTCGTCGTAGACGGCCACCTGCGGATACCACTGGGCGACGACGAAGGCGCGGCCGCCCAGCGCCTCTTCCCACCCGGTGCGGAAGGTGGGCGCGGGCGGCACGCGGTGCTGCCAGTCGATCTCGAGCACCGCGCTGTCGCCGGGGGCGAGCGGCCGCGGCAGCACCAGCCGCGCGAGCGTCCCCTCCACCGCGTAGCCGGCGGCCGGCCGCGCCACCTGCCGGACCACGCCGATGCGCGCCGGGGCGACGGAGTCGAGCCGGGTCCCCTGGGCCGCAACGCGGGTCAGCGTGACGCCGCCGGTGTTGGGCGCCACCCGGTTCCGCCGCGCGGTCTCGGTGAACACGTTCTGGTACAGGTTCAGCACGATGCTGCCCAGCGCGTCGGGCGAGCGGTTGCGGTACACGATCCGCTCGCTCCCGCGCAGCAGCGTGGTGGCCGGGTCCAGCTCGGCGCGGATGCGGTACGACACGCTCTGCTGCCAGTAGCGCGGCCCCGGCTGGCCGGTGGCGGTGCGCGTTCCCGCCTGCAGCCCACGCCGGAACGCCTCGGTGGTGGGCACCGGCCGCACGCTCCACCGCCGCAGCGAGTCCGCCGCCACGTTCGCGGGCGCCTCCGCCGGCTGCACCCGCGAGCCCGGCGCACACCCGGCGGCCAGCACCGCCAGCGCCACGATCTTCCGCACGTTCATGCAATCTCCCCAAACAGCTCGATCAGGTTGATGGACGACGAGAGATCTCGTCTCGCCGCCCCACACAGGCGCTGCCCAAGCGCGGTTGATCACGGCCGGTTGAACGCGGCCGCTGAAACGTCGGGAAGTCCGCCTTCGCGGACTGCGAGCCGCCAGCTCCGATCTCGGGCCAGGACTGCGGACAGGTCCAGCCCCGACTCCGAGATCTCGTACTAGATCCTGAAAAAGAGCGGTTTCACACGGAGTCAACGGAGTTAACGGAGAACTTCATCTTCCGTTGACTCCGCTGACTCCGTTAACTCCGTGTGAAACAAGTGCAGTTTGGTCCTCTACCACTCTACCTTCGATCCTCGCCGGAAGGACGCGAAAAGGCGGCCAACCGCGGCCGCCCTTCCGTCGTCCTGCCGTCGGACTACTTCACTGCGCGCGCCAGACGTTGTTGTTGCGCTCCACGTCGGGGAACAGTTGCTCGGGGTCGATCTCCACGCGCGTCACCCGGCCCTGCACGGGAACGTTCACCGTCACCGAACGCGTGTTGGAAGGGTTGAGGAAGCGCTCCACGGGGACCGTGTACCGCACCACGCCCGCGTCGGTGGTCACCACCAGCAGCGCCGGCGCGGGGACCTGGCCGCGGTCGCGCACCGTCACCGCCACGGTGCCCGCGCCGGGCGTCACCGTGCCCAGCGCCAGGTCGAGCGTGGCGTTGGTGAAGAACCAGGGGTTGAAGAACCAGTCGAGGTTGCGCCCCGACACCCGCTCGAAGGTGTTGAAGAAGTCCCACGGGTAGGGGTGCTTCAGGTTCCACTCGCGCAGGTAGGTGCGCATGGCCGCGTGGAACACGCTGTCGCCCAGCACCGCGCGCAGCGAGCGGATCACCGTGCCCGGCTTGTAGTACCCGGCGATCCCCGTCTGCTGGTCGTCGAACTGGTCGGCGTGGCGCATCAGCGGCACGTCGCCGCGGGTGCCCGCCACGGCCAGGTAGTAGTTGCGCGGCTCCACCCAGTGGTCGGTGCCCCGCCAGTAGTCGTTGAAGGCCAGCGCCTCCTGGTAGGTGTTGATCCCTTCGTCCATCCAGGCGGCGAACGCCTCGTCCTGCCCCACCATCATCGGCATCCACTCGTGGCCGACCTCGTGCGCCACCACCTCGTACAGCCCCTTCTCGGTGGCGGGCCGCCCCACGAACACGATCATCGGGTACTCCATCCCGTACACCGGCCCCTCGGTCACCGTGATCTGCGGGTAGATGTAGGGCACCTGCTCGCGGCTCAGGAACTCGATCGACTGGTCGGCGTGGCGGATGGCGTTGTCCCAGAACGGCGCGCCCGGGCGGTAGAAGGTGTAGACGGGGATGTGCCGCACCCCGCCCCCGGCCTGCGGGATGGCGCCGCGGGTGGCGTCCCAGTAGTAGCGGTTGCTGCTGGCGAAGGCCACGTCGCGCACGTCGCGCGCGCTGTAGCGCCAGGTCACCCGCCCGTTGGTCCCCTGCAGCGTCCCCCGCCCGATGTTCTGCTGGCCGACGACGCGCACCGGCGAGTCGGTCTGCATCGCCTGCGCGAGGCGCTGGCGCACCTCGGGGGTCAGCACCTGGTCGGGGTTCTGCAGCGTGCCGGTGCCCGCCACCAGCCACCCCGCGGGCGCGGTGATCGAATAGTCGAAGTCGCCATAGTCCAGGTAGAACTCGCCCAAGCCCACGTACGGCGTGGCGTCGAGGCCGAACACGTCGTCGTACACCGCGATCTGCGGGTACCACTGCGCCACCTGCAGCACCCGCCCGCCCAGCGCGTCCTCGAACCCGGTGCGCGGCGCGGTGCTGGGGGGGATGCGGAAGTTCCACTCGAACTCGAAGGTCGCGCTGTCGCCGCTGGCGATGGCCCGCGGCAGGTAGATGCGGCCCAGCGTGCCGTTCTCGTACCACCCGGGAACCACGTTCACCGCCGCCAGGTTCTGCTCGATCTGCGCCGGCTGCAGCCGGGAAAGGGTCTGCCCCTGCGCGGCCACCCGCGTCAGGTTCAGCCCGCCGGTGACCTGCCGGAACAGGTTCTGGTACA
This sequence comes from Longimicrobium sp., assembly GCA_036399995.1. Taxonomy (GTDB): domain Bacteria; phylum Gemmatimonadota; class Gemmatimonadetes; order Longimicrobiales; family Longimicrobiaceae; genus Longimicrobium. Next base: position 9,627 of record DASWMA010000274.1, read on the forward strand.
GGTTGACCACCACGAAGCGGAGCGCGTCGGGCGAGTTGTTCACGAAGGTGACGCGCTCGCGACCCGACAGGCGCAGCGAGTCGGGCGCCACGTTGGCCTCGATGCTGTAGCGCACCCGGTTCTGCCAGTAGCGCGCGCCCGGCGCGCCGGTCTCGCTGCGGGTGCCGCGGCGGATGGCGGCCTGGAACTCGGGGATCACCGGCACCGGCCCGATCAGCGGGCGCGGCGCGGTGTCGGCCGCCGCGCCGCGCGGCACGGGCGCGACGATCGGCTCGCCGGCGGGTGCACAGGACGTGATCAGGGCGACGCCGAGCAGCGCCGCGCCGTAGACATGCTTCCTCAAGGTGGTCTCCACGCTGGGGTCCGGAACGCGGTCGCAAGAACCGCTCATCCCGCGCAAATCAAATCGCGGGCCAGCATAAGCGCAGCGCCCGCCCCTCCGCAACGGAGAGGCGGGCGCAAACCGCGGGAGGTCCTGGGATTTAGCGTGCCGGGACGAGACTGCCGTCCACGTACTCGTAGAAATCCGGGTTGCGGTCGGCGACCAGTTGGAGCAGTTCGTCCAGGACCTGCGCGATCGAGAGCGACACGTCCGGCTTCCCCACCTCGTACGCCGTCACGCGTGGAGCCGTGGGGTCGCCGGAAAGGAGGAAGAGGAACATCCGCTCGTACTGCTCGTCGCGCCCGGCCGGGTCCTGCCGCCCGGTGAACAGCTTCAGCCGGTGATGCGCGTTCGCGAAGGTAGAGCGCCGCCGGGTGGTGGCGTCGCTCGCGGCGCCCTCATCCAGGAAGATGAACCCCGCCAGTACGGCGTATGGGAAACGGCGATGGAGGGTAACCGCCTCGATCAGCATGTCACCGCGCCGATTCACCAGGTTCTTCTGGTAGTTGCCGGACTTCGCGTCTTTCCAGTTGATGGACTTCACCGAGATCGCGAAGAGCAGGCCCGCCTCCTCCGTCGCCCAGGTGACGTCCACCTTCTTGGCGCCGATTCCGCCCGCCATCCGCCGCTCCGAGCCCGACTTGCGCTCACGGTCGGGGAGTGACTCCTTCAACCCGCGCCGACGCAGCTCCGCAGCCAGGTTGAAAGCCACGAGCTGCGAAAGGCGCTCGGAATACCGCTTCTTCTCAGCCTGCGACGAGTTCTCGGGCGGTTTGGGCCCGAGCTCGCGGACCGCCTCCAGCAGCAGGTCATCGGGTGAGGGCACGGGCCTTTCCTGACCGGGCGGTTCGGCGGGAGATCATCTGGTGACGAGCGTTCCGGATACGCGCGAGCGCCGACGCATCCAGACCGAGCGTGGCGGTGAACAGAAGATCATCCACGGCGGAAATCAAATCATCGATGTCGTGCTCGGGAGAAGCGATCAAGCGATCCCGAAGAATTCTGAGCGGTGCGGACGCGGCGGCGACCAGTTCGGGTGAAGGGGCAAGCCAGCGGATCGCCTCGCGCGGCTCCAGCTTCAGCAGCCCGCCGCCGTATGCGCGTCCCACGACCTCGGCCGACAGCAGCGAGAGCGAGTTGAGGTGTGCCAGCGGCAGCAGCTCCCGCCCCTGCGTTTCATGCCCGGGCCGCAGCCGTACGCCGTGAAGCGAGTTGAGGTGGTGCACACCCGCCTCGTTCGCAACCAGCCGTGGGTAGCGGTGATTCATGTACGTGAGAAACAGGTCGGGTGCGCGCACCAGCGGCACCCGCCACCACGGCCGCCGAACCCGGCACTTGTATGCCATGTGAACGCCCCGCCGCTCACCCTCCGCGATGTAGCGAAGCGCTTCCGGCGAAGGCTCCTGGCCATCCGGACGGAACAACAGGGCCCGGGCACCCGAAGCGACTTCATGCTCCCAATCGGCCCGGGTGAAGCGGAATGCTCGCAGGTGGCGCGAGCCCGGCGGTGAGATCGGGAGCAACTCGGCCGACGGCAGCCCGCGCTCGTCCGCATCGTGCCGGGTCATCGTGAAGTAATCGTTCGCCCCGGTGACGCCGCCCAGGTACACCTCTCCCCACGCGGCCAGCGGCACGAAGCTGCCGCTGGCCGCGAGGTCGTCGTGGTCCGCGAACAGCGAATGGTCGACCAGCGCCCGGCTCCACTTCGTGTTCGGCTTCCTCGGTGACCACGTCTGCGCGCCGGCGTCGTGTTCTGCCTCCGCCGCGACGGCGCCCAGTGCCGGGAGGTCCCGCACGTGCACGATCTCGAAGCCAGTAGCGCCGCCGCTCCCCTCGGCCAGGAGGAGAACCACGTCCTCGAGCACCCCCGGGAACACACGCTCGTGGAATGCGACCAGCCGGACGGACGCGAACCGGCGCAGGAGGAAGTCACGGACGGGCGCCGCGTAGTTGACCGTCAGCAGCTCGGCGGGAAGCACCAGCCCCATCCGGCCATCCGGCTTCAGGAAACGGCTGGCGTGCACCGTGAATGCCGCCCAGGTGCTCGCAAGCCCCGTAAGCCGTACACCTTCTGCCAGGGCTGACTCCAGCGCCTTCCGCCGAGCGGATCCCGTAAAGTTCTGATAGCGGACGTACGGCGGGTTCCCGACCACCGCGTCGTACACGGGCGCGGGAGCCACGTCGAAGAAGTCTCCCACCTGGATCTCGGCCGAAGCGCCGGCGGCATGCAAACGATCAGCAGCGACGGCAGCGCTCTCCGGGTGAAGCTCCACCCCGTGCAGCGCGCCATCCTTCAACTGCGGTTCGGCTCCGTCGAGCGCGCGGAGACGGACCGCGGCTGCGAGGAGGAACTCGGCGTCACCGCACGACGGCTCCAGCACGCGGTCGTGTCGGTCACGCACGGCCCACTCGACGAGGTACCGGCTGAGCTCAGGAGGGGTGAAGAACGCTCCGCGGGCCTTTCGCAGCGCCTGGGTATCGCGCAAGAGTCCTCCGAAGCGGGAGCAGACGATCAGGGGGCGCAGGAAATCGTGCGGAGAATATAGCGGGCCCATCAAACCCAACAAGCGCGCGAAACGACCCGACCGCCGCCCCTACAGCGCCATCTCCATCTCGATCTCGGGCGAATAGATCGTCCCGGGGACGAAGCGGAAGCCCGCCTTCTCGTAGCTGCGCAGCGCGGGGCGGTTCGCCGGCTCCACGCTGAGCCACAGGCCGCGCAGATCCATCGTGCGCGCCAGCTCCACCGACAGGCGGTTCACCTGCGTGCCCACGCCCTGGCCGCGCACCTCGCGCGAGAGGAAGATCGCGTACTCGCTCACCCCCGGCCGCTCGGTGGGGAGGAGCATGGCGTGGCCCACCAGGTGGCCGTCGCGCTCGATCACCAGGTGCGCGCCGCTGGGGAGCACCTGGTTCAGCCAGCGCTGGATGCGCTGCAGCCCCATCGGGGGGAGCCCCTGGGCGGCGCGTTTCGGGTCGAACCCGTCGTAGAATTCTTCCAGTGCCGGCCGGTCGGCGGGCAGCAGCTCACGGACGGTGAACATCCGTCCTTCCTTGTCGTGCAGGTGGGCGGGAAGCAGGGTGGCCACGGCGGGAAGCTCCAGCGCATACGCGAGGGCGGGCATCAGAAGCCCATCCCCCACCCACGCAGCAGCGGGTAAGCCTGGCGGCGAAGCGATTCGAAGGTGCGGCGGTTGGTGGCCTCGATCTCCTCCCGCCGCGGTACGGCGGGCCACGCGTCGGCCGGGTCGCGCAGACGCTCGGGGAGGAGCTCGGGGCTCTCGCCCTGCCAGCGGTCGAGCCATTCGCGCGGGATCATGTCCGGCGCGGATTGCCCGGAGAGCGCGGCCCACACCAGCGTCCATGCGCGGGGGACCACGGTCCATACGGCGTATCCCCCGCCGCCCATCGCCACCACGCGGCCACCGCACAGCCGGTCGGCGGTCTCGCAGACGATGCGCACCGTCTCCTCGTACAGCCGGGTGGTGGCGCGCAGGTGGGTGAGCGGGTCCAGCACGTGGCCGTCGCAGCCGTTCTGCAGCACGATCACGTCGGGGCGGAACGCCTCGGCCACCTCGGGGATCAGCCGCTCGTGGATCGAGAGCCACGACCCGTCCTCGGTGAACGCCTCGAGCGGCACGTTCAGCGAATAGCCGTACCCTTCGCCGTCGCCGAGCTCGTCGACGAACCCGGTGCCGGGGAACAGGTAGCGGCCGCTCTCGTGGAGTGAGAGGGTCAATACCTCGGGATCGGCGTAGAAGATCCCCTGCACTCCGTCGCCGTGGTGCGCGTCGTAGTCGATGTACATCACCCGCGCGCCGTGCGCCTCGCGGATCCAGGCGATCGCCGCGGCCAGGTCGCTGTACACGCAGAACCCCGAGCCGCGCCCCCGGTGCGCGTGGTGCAGCCCGCCGCACAGGTTGAAGGCGCGCGTCACCTCGCCGCTCATCACCAGCTCGGCCGCCTGGATGCTCCCGCCGGTCACCAGCGCGGTGATGTCGTGCATCCCCGGGAACACCGGCGTGTCGTCGGTCCCCAGACCGTACTTCCAGGCGGCCGCGCTGTCGGCGCCCTCGCGGCTGAAGCGCTTCACCGCCTCCACGTACTCGGCGGAATGGACGCGCAGCAGCTCGCGGTCGGTGGCCTGGCGCGGGGCGACGATCGGGGTGTCGGGGCCGCCGGCCAGCCCCATCGCCTCGATCAGGCTGACGGTGAGCTCCAGCCGCTTCGGGTTGAACGGGTGGTCGGGGCGAAAGCGGTAGCCGGTGACCGCCGGGTCCCAGATCAGCGCCGTGCGGTGCCCGCTCACGAATCCATCCCCCGGCGCAGGTCGGCCTCCAGGCTGGGCCACCCCACGGTGAAGCCGGCGCGCTCCAGCGTGTCGATCGCCTCGCGCGGGTCGATGGTGGCCACGTGGAAGACCGTCGTCTTGCTCCCGTCCTCGCCGCGGGGGAGCACCATCAGGCTGGTCACGTTCAGCTTCAGGTCGCCGCCCACGATCCCCAGCGCGCGCGCCAGCTCGCCGGGCCGGTCGGGGATCAGCACCTCAAGGCGCGACGAGGGGCCGCCGGCCGAGAACACCTCGGCGAAGGCGGTCAGCACGTCGGTCTCGGTGAGCATCCCCAGCAGCCGTCCGTGCGCGTCCACCACGGGAAGCGAGCCGATGCGGTGGCGGCAGAGCAGCTTGGACGCATCCTCCACCGTGTCGAGCGGGCCCACGGTGATCACCTCGCGCGTCATCACCCCGTCCACCGGCGTGCGCTCCAGGAAGGCGGCGCGGTCGGCGTCGGCCACGGTGAGCGGCGAGGGCATGGCGGTGCGGATGTCGCGGTCCGACAGGATGCCGGCCAGCTCGCCGTTCAGCACCACGGGAAGGTGGCGGATGCGGTGCTCGCGGGTCAGGCGGAGCGCGTGGGCGAGCGAGTCGCCGGGCTGCACGGCCTTGGTGTCCGTGCTCATGCGGTGCTTTACGAGCATCGCGTCAGATGTCTTCCGTCGAGGGGCCTGGAGAGCAGACGAGCGGTCGAGAACTGCTTCAACTGCAGGATCTGGGCGTGTTTGGCGCTGGGGGCGCCAAAGCGGGCTGCGCGCGCCGTAGGGCACGATACCGCCGTGCCCAACGGCGCCGGGCCACCGGCGGCGCACAAGTGTCGTGGTGAAGCCGGCTCAGTGCAAGCGCCGCCGGCGTCCCGGCCCTGCGGGCGCGCATCCCTCACGCAAAGGCCCTCACCCTGCCGCTTCGCGGCTGTCCCTCTCCCAAAACAACCTGGGAGAGGGACCCGGGCTCGCTTCGCTCGCAGCGACTTCGAGTGCGATCCCGAAGCCGGTACCGCGCCACATCATCGCGGCCGAGCCGACGGCCGTAGTCCGCGAAGGCGGACTTCGTGTGGTTGTTGCAGCGATTTCAATCGCCCTTCCCCGCCTGAACGCACCAGGGCGCCGGTTGCTGACGCGCTGACACCCACGCCCATCCCCTACCCCACCACCTCGCCCACCCGCGCGCCGCAGAACCCGTCGCGTGTGCACACCATCGCCACCGCGCCCGCGGCGTCGATCCACACGATCGCGTTCTGGCCGAAGCCGCGGCCCAGATCGACCGCTGCGTCGAACGTGTCGCCGGGGAGGCACCAGCCGGGCTCGTCCCAGGCGGACGCATCGCTCCCCGTCCCGTGTGCCAGGGTGCGCCAGGGGTGCAGCCCCAGCGCGCGAATGCGGCCCAGCAGGGCCTGGTCCTCGCGCTCGTTCTGCCCGGTGGAGTGCGGCTGCGAAGCGGGGTTGTACGCGGTGACGATCGACGACGGCCGAAGCGCGGCGGGTGCGGGGGTTCCGGGGCGGACCGTCAGCCGGCCGTCCGGAGCATCCACGCTCCAGACGGTCTGCCGGTAGATGGACAGCAGCTCGGGGTCGCTCACGGGGTGTGGACGGCGGCCCCGGCGGAGTGGGTCAGTAGCGCTCTTCGCGCGCCAGCGAGCCGCCGGCGAACGCGCGGAAGCTGTTGGCGCTGCCGTCGTAGTCGGCATCCACCAGGCGGGCCACCAGCGCGCCGTCGCGATACACCTCGATCATGTCGGCGCGGCCGTCGCCGTTGCGGTCGGTCCACTGCTCCACCGGCCGCATCCCGGCGGTGAAGCGCACGAAGCGCGGCCGCGCGCCGCCGCCCTCGCCGGTGGCGCGGATCTCCTGCACCTGCACACCCAGCCCGCCGAACCATCCGCCCAGCGAGCCCCTCCAGCCACCCTCCAGCTCGGCCGACGCGGGCATCTGGGGCATCTGCCGCGACGGCGGGTTCCATTCCTGGCCGCGGAGCGGGGCCGCGCTCATCGCGAGCGCTGCCAGCACCGCGGCGCCGGCCGCGTGAGTCCTGCGCATGTGGCACCTTTGGGGAAGGGGTTCCGGCCGTGCTCGCGCGCGGTGGGTGTTCGGTGCGGAGAGGTGACGGGGCCCGGTGGCCGGCGTCACGCCCCATACGCGCCGAAGACGGCGAGGGCGGCGGAACCGGTTTCCAGCGTATACGGGTACCCGCGTGGAGCACCAGCGTTCCCTGCGGGGTACGCCCGTTGCGTAAGCAAAACGGGCAGAATCGCGGCGATTCCAGCCGCAGCGCACCCAAACACAAGCGGGGCAACCGAATGGCGGCGATCGCGAAACCGCGGTACCAGGGGCTGGTGGCGGCGCGCCGGTGGGAGCACGACCCCGCCCGCCCCCGCGCCGAGTTTTCGCTCGCGGTGGGCGACCGCGTGGGAGAGCTGACCGTGATCGGCCACCTGGCCCGCGGGCGCGCCACCGAGCTGTACCAGGTGTGGAGCAACCGCCACTGGTGCGCGCTGACCGCCAAGATGGTGGCGTGCGAGCACACCCACAACGGGCACATCCCCGCGTCGCTGCGCAAGGAAGAGCGGGTGCTGGCGCGGGTGCGGCACCC
>DASWMA010000275.1:0-10416 GCA_036399995.1 Longimicrobium sp.
CGGATCTGGTCGATGACGCTCACCCCGCGAAGAACGCGGCGATGCGGTCGATACCCTTCGTGAGCGCGTCGGGGGTGGCGACCCAGGAGAGGCGGAGCCAGCCCTCGCCCGCGGCGCCGAAGGCGATGCCGGGGACCGTGACCACGCGCTGCTCCTCCAGCAGCCGCTCGGCCGCGGCGAGCGAATCCGCCACCCAGCGCGCGGGAAGGCGCACGAAGCAGTAGAAGGCGCCCTCCACCGGCGCATGCTCGATCCCGTGCCGCGCCAGCCCCTCCAGCAGCAGCGCGCGCTGCTCCGCGTAGAGCGGGCGGTGCGCGCTGAGCATTTCGGGGCGGCGGAAGATCTCCAGCGCCACGTGGCTCGAGAAGGTGCTCGCGGCCGTGTTGACGAGCTGGTGCACCTTGATGGCTCCGCCGATCGCCTCCTCCGGCCCGATCAGCCAGCCGAGGCGCAGGCCGGTGAGCGCGTTGCTCTTGGAGAGCGACCCCGCCACCAGCGCGTGCGGGTGCACGTCGGCGACCGAGGCGGGGCGCTCGGGCGTGTAGTACAGCTCGCGATAGACCTCGTCCGAAAGCACGTACACCGGCGGGCCCGGCCGCGCGGCGAGCCCGTCGGCCAGCGCGCGCAGCTCGGCGGCGGGCCACACGCGGCCGGTGGGGTTCGCGGGGGTGTTAAGGATGATCATCCGCGTATCCGGGCCCAGCGCGTCCAGAACGAGGTCCGCGCGGGGCCGGAAGCCGTCGTCCGCGCTGAAGCCGACGGCGCGGTGGCGGACGCCTTCCAGCGCGCAGAGCTTGGCGTAGGCCAGGTAGCACGGCTCGGGGATCAGCACCTCGTCGCGCGCGGGGTCGAGCACCGCCTTGATGGCCAGGTACAGCGCCTCCTCGCTCCCGATGGTGACGCAGACGTTCGCCGCCCCGGCCATGCCGGGAAAGCCGAAATGCCCGGCGATCGCGGAGCGCAGCACGGGGTCGCCGGGGTTGGCGGTGTACGGCAGCCCCTCGTTCCGCACGCGCTCGACGGCTGCGTCGAACGGCGCCGGGTCCGGCCGCAGCGTCGGCTCGCCCAGCCCCAGGTCGATGTCGCCCGGCCGCTTGCGGGCGTTGATCGCGCGGATCAGAGACGGGGCGATGCGGGAGAGGACGGGATTCATCGAGTGCGAGTCAGAATGTGCATCGCGCGAAGTGACGGACGTGGGCGGCGCCGCTGCAGCCCTCTCCCTGGCTTTCCGGCGCCCGACTGCGTCGGGTCCGGAAAGCCTGTCCCTCCCCCGAACTGCAGGGGAGGGACTCGGGAGCGCTTCGCGCGGCTCCTTCGCATCATCAGGACTGGATCAACGCCCAGCCCCAGGGTGCGCAGCCTCGCGCAGTTTGCGAGGCTTCCTGTAGTTGTAGCCTGCGGCTTCAGCCGCCTTTGTAGATCGCTGCCGACCGCGACCCCGCCCGACTCCGCGCCGACCGAGCCTCGCGCAGTTTGCGAGGCTTCCCGTAGTCGTAGCCGCGGCTTCAGCCGCCTTTGGAGCGATTCCCGCCGGAGCGCTTACCACCCGCGCCCCGGTGGATCGTTCGCTCAGCCCGTGGTGAAGAACCGCCGCAGCGCGCGGTAGCAGAACTCCAGCGACTCCACCGAGCACCACTCGTTGGCCTGGTGCGCCTGCGAGGTCTCGCCCGGGCCGAAGTTCACCGCCGCGATCCCGTTGGACGTGAAGCGCGCCACGTCGGTCCACGCCTGCTTGGGGCGGACGGGAAGCGCCTCGCGCATGCGCCAGTCGACGATCAGCGGGTGGTCCAGGTGCACGTCGCCGCTGGGCGCGCAGTCGGTCACCACCACCTCGCCCAGGTCGCCCACGATGGCGCGCAGCCCGGCCTCGGCGGCCTCGGCCGTGTTCCCGGGGGCGAAGCGGACGTTCACGTTCAGCGTGAGCGCGTCGGGCACCACGTTCTTGCTGTTCTCGGTGAGCACCTGCGTCACCACCAGCACCTCGTAGAAGGTGAGCTCGCCGAAGGTGACGGCGCGGCGCTCCAGCGCGGCGAAGCGCTCCAGCAGCGGGATGGCGCGGTAGACGGCGTTCTCGCCCTGCCAGGGGCGCGCGCTGTGGGCGCGGGTGCCGCGCACCGTGACCGTGGCGTGCAGCGTGCCCATGCACCCCGGCTGCAGCCCCATGTCGGTGGGCTCCAGGATGAAGGCGAAGTCGAGCGGCGGCAGCACGCCGCTATCCAGCACCGGCTGCAGCCCGTTCTCCTCGGCCGGCCCCTCCTCGGCGTCGTAGAAGATCCACACCGGGCGGGTGCCCTGCAGCTCGCGCCAGCGGTCGAGCAGCGCCAGCATCACCGCCACCCCCGCCTTCATGTCGCTGGCGCCGCAGCCGTACACGCGCCCGTCGCGCACCGCGTAGTCCTGCACGTCGGCGCACTTCACCGTGTCGAGGTGCCCCACCAGCGCCACCGCGGGGAGCGCCTGCCGGTCGGCCGCGCCGTTGCACGGGTCGCACACCACGCTGTTGCCGATCCGCGTCACGCTGGCGGCGCCGGCGACTTCGACGCATCGCCGCTGCACCCAGCTGGCAATCTCGGCCTCGTGCCTGGTTTCGCTGGGGATACGGCAGAGCTCCAGCGTGAGCGCGGACAGCTCGTCGCGCACCGCGTCGGAGCTTTCGCGCCGCACGTCGGCGGCGGTCACGGCTTCGGCCATCAGACCTGCACGTTGAAGGTGCGCAGCACGTCGTTCAGCGACGTCTTCTTGTCGGTGGACGCCTTCCGCTCGCCGATGCGCAGCGCGCAGGGAACGTGGAAGGTGCCCGCCGGGAACTCCTTGGGGAGCGACCCGGGGATGATCACCGAACGAGCGGGAACGCGCCCCTTCGTGATCACCGGCTCGCTCCCGGTCACGTCCACGATCGGCGTGGACGCGGTGAGCACCACGTTGGCGCCCAGCACCGCCTCTTCCTCCACCACCACGCCCTCCACCACGATGCAGCGCGAGCCGATGAAGCAGCCGTCCTCCACGATCACCGGCTGCGCGCCCGGCGGCTCCAGCACCCCGCCCAGCCCCACGCCGCCGGAAAGGTGCACGCTGCGCCCCACCTGCGCGCACGAGCCCACGGTGGCCCAGGTGTCCACCATCGTTCCCGAGCCCACCCAGGCGCCGATGTTCACGTACCCCGGCATCAGCACGCACCCGGGCTCGAGGAACGAGCCGTAGCGCGCCACTCCCGGCGGCACCACGCGGATCCCCTGCTCCTTCAGGTTCTGCTTGGTCTCGATCTTGTCGAAGAAGCGCAGGTCGCCCGCGTCGATCGGCTCCAGCGGGCGCAGCGCGAAGTACAGGAGGATCGCCTCCTTGACCCACGCGTTCACCCGCCACTCGCCGCCGGTCTTCTCCGCCACTCGCAGCTCGCCGCGGTCCAGCAGGCCGATCACGGTCTCCACCGCGTCGCGCACGCCGCCCTGCTCCAGCATGGCGCGCTCGCGGTACGCCTCGCCGATGGTGCGCTCCAGCTCCGCCCGCTCCATCATCCTCGCCATTCCTCCGTTCGTTCGCCGTCCCCAAAAATGAGGGGGCGGAACGTAGCCCGCGCCCCCGCACGCGACAAGCGCGCCACCCCCGGGCCACGCTCGCCCGTCCGCGGGAGCGCGGCTATATTGTTCGCGCGCCGCGGGTTGCCTTCCCCGCGGCGCCGCACGTTTTCCGACGCACGACCCGCACGAGAGCTTCGATCCCAACGATGAAGACGCGCCCGCCGCTGCTGCCGATGGTGCTCGCGATCCTGGCCGTGCTTTGCGGCACCGTGGCGTACGCCAGCTGGCTGGCCATCGCGCGGCCGCCCGCGTTCCACGGCACGGCCTACGCCCCCGCGCCCGCCCCCGGCTTTCGCCTGGCCGACACGCAGGGGCGCCCGGTCACGCTCGACACGTACCGCGGCCGCCCCGTGCTGGTCTTCTTCGGCTACACGCGCTGCGCCGACGTCTGCCCGCTCACGCTGGACCGCCTGGCGCGCACCGTCCGCGAGCTGGGCAGCCGGGCCGGCGGCGCGCAGATCGTGTTCGTGAGCGTGGACCCGGCCAACGACACGCCCGCGGTGCTCCGCGACTACGCCGCCCGCTTCGGCGGCAACGTCACCGCGCTCACCGGCGACTCGGCCACGCTGGCCACCGCCTGGCAGGGGTACGGCGTCTACGCGATGCCGCGAGAGGCCGGGGCGGGCACGACGCCGCACGGAGAGCACGGAGACCACGGCGACCATGCCGCCGCGGCCACGCCGGCCAGCCGCACGCCGCAGCTCACGCACAGCGGCGTGGTCTACGGCATCGACCGCGCGGGCAACCTGCGCGTGATCATCACCGAGGGCGCCAGGGTGGAGAGCATGCGCGACGACATCCGCACCCTCGCCCGCCTCTGACCGTCCTCGACGAACCGCGGCGGACGAGCCCCGACCCCGTCCCGTCCATCATCCACGGTCGTCACACGCCCGATCGCGGATCCGGAACTCTTCCTGGGGTCACGCGGAGGAACGGAGGGACCATGATGAAGTCCTCCGTTGCCTCCGTTCTTCTCCGCTCCTCCGTGTGACCCTTCAGCAGTGTCGACCCGGGCGACGATGATCCGGATCCGGTAGGAATCGCCCCTGCCCGCTGTGCCGATCCCCCCTGCCGTTTCCCGCGGAACGCACCCTGCATCCACCCCCGCGCCGGGAAACAGACGGCGGGCGAAAAAGGGAGACGGAATGGGCAGCACGCCAAAGCGGCGCGAGTCGGACCGGACGTGGGTGAAGGTGGTCGGATGGGCGGCCTGCCTGCTGCTGGCGGGGTCGCTCACCTACACCTTCGTCCGCGCGCTGGTGAACGGGCCCGACGAGGTCGACCCGCTCTTCTTCGCGCTGCAGACGCTGGCCAGCCTCCTCTTCCTGGTGTACTCGCTGCGGCTGAAGAACCGGGTGTTCGTGGTGGCCAACTGCGTGGCGCTGGTGAACGCGGTGGGCACCCTCGTCGTGGCCGCCACGGGGCGCTGAGCGGCGCTCAGCGGCGCGGGCCGGGCGGAGCACGCAAACCCGTGTGGCGATGCGGGTTTTCGCCTTGCGCGGGCGGTGGGTTGAGTGTATCGTGCTGCGTTCGCCCAACCATGCGTTCGAGATCCGCCATCCGAAATCCCCGCTCTTCCGAGGAAGCGCCCAGGCGCCCCCCGGAGCATCACCGCTAGACACCCAAGGAGACTCGCAATGAGACGAAGTCTGGCAATCGCCGGCGCCGCCGTGGTCGCGTGCGCGGCGGTTGGCACCCCGCTGCATGCGCAGGGTTCGGCCATCGACCAGCAGAGCGCCTGCATGTCGGGGCGCGTGGGCGCGGGCGTGGCCTCGCCCTGCGACGACGCCTCGGGCGTGTACTTCAGCCCCGCCGGGCTGGCCATGCAGGGAAGCGCCTTCAGCCTTGGCGTGACCCTGGTGAACGCCGGCAACACCTTCCGCTACGACACCGGCGCCGAGCCCGTGGGCTCGCCCGCCAGCATCGAGCGCGACCGCGCCACCGTGCCGGTTCCGCAGGCGTACCTGTCGTACAAGGTGCACCCGCGCGTGGCCGCGGCCATCGGCGTGTTCGCGCCCTACGGCCTGGGGATCGAGTGGCCGGTGTGCTCGGTGGAAGACTCGCCCGGCGGCTGCGACCCGGCCACCAACTTCGAGGGCCGCTACACGGGGTACGACAACGCGCTGCGCGCGCTGTTCATCCAGCCCACGGTGTCGTTCGAGGTGATCCCCGGGCGGCTGTCGGTGGGTGTGGGCGTGGCCAACGTGCGCGGGAACATCGAGGTGCACCAGCGCGCCGACGCCCCCACCGTGGGGCTGCGCGGCCGCGACGTGGCCGACGTGACGCTGGAGGGTGAGGGGAGCGGGTGGACGGCCAACGTGGGCGCCCTGCTGCGGCTGACCAGCAACACCAGCATCGGCGTGCGCTACCTGCACTCCACCGAGCTCGACTTCACCGGCGACGCGGCCTTCGTGCAGGTGCCCACCGGCACCATCTTCGACCCGCTGCTGGCGGCGCAGTTCGCCGCGGGCGGGCCGTTCACCGCGCAGGGGATCGAGACCAGCATCAAGTTCCCGCACCAGCTGGTGGCCGGCATCAGCTACCGCCCGGTGGAGGTGCTCAACCTGATGTTCGACTACCAGCGCACCGGCTGGGCGAGCTTCGACTCGCTCAACGTCGACTTCCAGGGCACCAGCCCCGACCGCGTGCTGCGCCTGAACTACCGCGACACCAACACCTACCGCCTGGCGGCCGACTTCACCTACAGCGACGCGCTGTCGTTCCGCCTGGGGTACCGGTACAACAACGCCGCCACCCCGCGGGCCACGCCGCTCCTCCCCGAGGGCGAGCGCAACTACTACACGGCGGGCCTCGGCTGGCGCTTCAGCCGGGCGCTCTCGGCCGACTTCTCGTACCAGTACATCAAGCAGCCCGACCGCCGCGGCGCCGTGCGCCCCGACGAGCCGGCCAACGGCGTGTACGACGCCTTCGGCCAGACCTTCGGCTTCACGCTGGCGTACCGCTTCGGCGCGCGCCCGATGGTCCCGTGACAGAAACGGCGCCTTCGTCGTCCGGTAAACAGATGGACAACCCCTCAGGGAGAACCGCATGAGAGTGGCATTTCGACGCCCCCTGACCGCCGCGGCCGCACTGGCCACGCTGGCGCTGGGTGCGTGCGTGGACGATGACCAGAGCATCGTGGAGACGCAGACCCCGGCCAACGGCGGGGCGCTCTTCCAGCGCTACGTGTCGCTGGGCAACTCGATCACCGCCGGCTTCCAGTCCGGAGGCCTGACGGCGATCATGCAGGACAGCTCGTACCCGCGGCTGCTGGCCACGCGCGCCTCGGTGCAGGGCTTCGGCCAGCCGCTGATCGCGGGGGCGGGGTGCCCGCAGCCGATGACCGCGCCGCTCACCCCGGCGCCGACGCCGCCTCCGGGGTCGCCGTGCGGGCGCATCGACACCTCCGCGTTCACGCAGAACCTGGCGGTGCCGGGGGTGCGCATCGCCGACCTGTTCGTCACGCCCAGCAACCCGCTGAACCCCGCGCAGCGCCTGTACGGGCTGCTCACCGGCGGCCGCAGCCAGGTGAACGCGATGATCGCCGCCGACCCCACCTTCGTGTCGGTGTGGATCGGCAACAACGACGCGCTTTCCGCCGCGCTGGGCGGGGTTCTGGGGCCCACGGCCGCCGGCGCCGACAGCAACCTGACCCGGCTCTCGGTGTTCCAGACCAGCCTGAACGCGCTGGTCGACTCGATCAAGCGCGCCGGGCCGCAGGGCGCGCTGCTGGTGGGGGTGGTCGACGCGGTGCTCGCGGCGCCGCTGATCCAGCCGGGGGCGTACTTCTACATCGCGCGCGACGCGGCCACGGGGCGCTTCCAGGGCAAGACGGTGAACGCCAACTGCTCGCCGGTGAACAACCTGGGGCAGCCCAACCCGCTGGCGGCCAACATGGTCAGCTTCCAGATGGTGGCCGACAACAACTTCCCCGAGATCAACTGCGACCCCGCCGCCTACCCGGTGGGCGACCCGCGCCGCGGGGCGCACCTGCTCGACACCTCCGAGCAGCTCGTGGTGCGCACCCGCGTGGGGCAGTACAACGCGGCGATCCAGGCGGCGGCCAACGCCAACGGCTGGGCCTATGCGGACCCCAACGCCATCCTGGGGCCGCTGCTGATCCAGAAGAACGCGCAGGGCCGCTACCAGAACGTGCGCAAGTGCCAGGACCTGGGCACCGCCACCACGGCGGCGCAGTTCCAGGCGGCAGTGCTGAACTCGTGCCCGGTCACCGGGGCCACGGCGGCGCCCGGCTTCTTCGGCACGCTGATCTCGTTCGACGGCGTGCACCCGTCCACCGCGGCGCACAAGATCCTGGCGACCGAGTTCGCGCGGATCATCAACACCAAGTACGGCACGCAGATCGCCCTGTCGTAAGGCGGGCGGTGCGGGAGTGATGTGCAGCGGGGCGGCTCCGATCCGGGGCCGCCCCGCCTTCGTTTTCCCTGCGTGTCGCCGCCTCACGCACACCTGGACTGTCGTACTGCACACTGCGGTCTGGGCGTGTTCGGCGCTGGGGCGCCGAACCGGGCTGCGCGCGCGGTAGGGCACGATACCGCCGTGCCCAACCGCGCCGGGCCAACGGCGCGCCAGACTTCCGCCCGATCCCATGACGTCTCCCCGCGCGCCGCCGTCCCGGCCCTCCGGGCGCGCATCCCTCACGCATCGCTCGACGCCCCAAGTCCTTTCGGTCGTCTCGGCGGCTCCTTCGCCGTCTCGCGCGGGTACCGCGGGCGAGTGGCTGCAGGCTGGCGCTCGCGCTGAGTGATCGAAATTTTTTTGCGGAGACACATGCCACACCGCGCCACGCTCGCGGTGTGCTCAATCCCCCCTGATGACGCAGTTTTCGGCGTCCGCTTCTCGAGCGGGTCGCGTCCGTAAGGCCATTCCCGTTTTTCGGATGCACCGCAACTGCGTGGATCAGGCAGGTGCATTCCGCGGCGACGCAGCGTTTGGTCTGGATGGGTCCATTTGCAAAATTTCGATCACTCAGCTCATTCCGACCCTGCAGCCGTGATTCCGCGACGACTGAGGTGGCGAAGAGACCGGCTGAATCGGATCCGCGGGATGCTCAGACCGCAACCCGGGAGGACGGCGGGTCGCGGGGCGGTCGCCTGCTTCCGCGCGAGCGCGTAGATTGCCTGATCCAATCATCAACCGGGTGCAGAGGATGACCGAGCCGACCACTTCGACGGGGGTCCCGCCGTCGATCGACAGGATCCTGCGGCGCTTCGCCACGCTCTCGCCGGACATGACGCGGCAGGCGCTGGTGCAGTACGCCAACCGGCTGCCGCCGCTGCCCGAGCGCTTCCAGGGGCTCGACGCGGCGCAGTACCGCGTGCACGAGTGCCAGACGCCCGTCGCCATCTTCCCCGAGGTGGTGGACGGCCGGATGCACTACCACGCCGACGTGCCGCGCGAGAGCGCCGCCATCCGCGCGCTGCTGGCGATGCTGTTCGAGGCGCTCAACGGCCAGCCGCCCGAGGTGACGCTGGCCATCCCCCCCGACTTCGTGCGGCAGGTGATGGGGAAGATCGGCCTGCAGGCGCGCGAGGCCGGCCTGAGCGCGATGGTCGAGCGCCTGAAGCGCGCCGCCCGCCAGGGCGCGGCCGAAACTTCGGCGGACAACGGGTAGAGGACGGGGAGCTGCGGGACGGGCACCGGCACTCGGCACCGGCACTCGGCACCAGGAACCGGCCTCGATCCGGTGGTTTTCCGCGATTATGGTCTTGCGCCGCCCCGTTCCGCGCGTTCTTTTGTCGGCCCGGACGAACAGGAGAGACCCGAACCGATGAATCGAGCTTTGACCGGCCGTTCGCGCCTGCCTATCGCTGCGCTGCTGCTGGCCGCCGCCGTTGCGGGGTGCAAGCCCGGCGGCGACTACGGCTTCGACCGCGTGTCGTACCGCGAGACGCCGGAGGTGCCGCAGCCCACCAACCCCGACCCGCCCCCGGTGCCCGCGGGCGGGCTGGCCAGCGCGGCACAGGCCAAGCTGGTGGCGAAGAACCTCCCCTCGGGCGTCACCCAGGCCATGGTGGACGAGGGGCAGACCCAGTTCGGCACGGTGTGCGTGGGCTGCCACGGGCCGGGCGGCGTGGGCACCCCCGCCGCGCCCGCGCTGAACGACGCCAGCTGGATCAACGTCTCGGGCGCGTACCCCGAGATCGTGAACATCATCAACACCGGCGTGCCGGCGCCCAAGCAGCACACGGGCGCCATGCCGCCCAAGGGCGGCGGCAGCTTCACCGACGACCAGGTCAGGGCGCTCGCCGCGTACGTGTTCGCACTGAGCCAGCAGGGGGAGTCATGAGCACGCCCAACTCCGATCAGGGCAACACCGACGACACCGTCCGCGCCCGATACCGCGCCTGGGCCGACGCCAACCCCCGCCCGCGCGGCCCGTCGGCCATCGGGATGCCCGACGTGAGCGAGGGGACGGTGCGCATGGCGGCGGTGGGGATCGGCGTGGTCACCGGGCTGTTCCTGCTGACGCTGGCCGTCACCGCCTTCGTGGCGTCGCGCAGCTGGGGCACCATCGACCGCGGCGGCGCGGTGGTGGCCTACTTCCTCACCGGGATCTTCCTGACCATCGCCGGCGTGGGGTGCATCTCGGCCACGCTGAACCACGTCTTCAAGGTGCTGGCGGGCCCGCCCGCCCACCACTGACCCACGGGTCACCACCGGCGCGCCGGGGGCACACGGCCCCGGTGCGCCGGTTTCTTTTCCAGGCCCCTTACATGCGACATGCAGCCACCGGCGTGCCTCTGACCGCACAGCACGTTGCAGATTAGGCGCGAAATGGGCGTTTGGGCCGCTTCGGAACGATCGAGACTGTTGA
>DASWMA010000276.1:0-8086 GCA_036399995.1 Longimicrobium sp.
ATGTGGATCGGTTCGCGCGTGCTCAGGGGCGCCAAAGCTAACCGCGCCGGTGCGGCGGGCGCCACCGGCGGGCTTTCGCGCCCCCGGCGGGGGGCGTAGTCTCATCCGGGTGTGGTCCTCACTCTTCACGATGCATGACACGCGGGAGCGGCCGGTGTTCCGGGATGACCTGCTGGCGGGAAAGACGGTTCTGGTGACGGGGGGCGGCTCGGGGCTCGGCCTCTCCATGTCGAAGAAGTTCGCGGCGCTGGGCGCCAACGTGGCCATCACCGGCCGCAGCGCCGAGCGGCTGGAAGGCGCGGCCAGGGAGATCGAGCCGGGCGGCGAGCGGATCTTCACGCAGCCCTGCGACGTGCGCGACTTCGCCCACGTGGAGGCGATGGTGGCCGCGGTGAACGAGCGCTTCGGCGGCGTGGACGTGCTGGTGAACAACGCGGCGGGGAACTTCCTGGCCACGACGGAGGACCTGACGCCCAACGGCTTCAACGCCGTCGTCCAGACGGTGCTCTACGGCACCTTCCACGCAACGCTGGCGGTGGGGCGGGGGATGATCGAGCGGAAGCGGGGCGGCTCGATCCTGAACATCGTGACCACCTACGCGTGGACGGGCTCGGCGTTCGTGCTCCCCAGCGCCGCGGCCAAGGCGGGGGTGCTGGCGATGACGCGCTCGCTGGCCGTGGAGTGGGCCACCTACGGGATCCGCAGCAACGCCATCGCCCCCGGCCCGTTCCCCACCGAGGGCGCCTGGAACGCGCTGATGCCCACCCCCGAGCTCGAGGCCGAGGCCAAGGCCCGCATCCCGATGGGGCGCTTCGGCCAGCATGACGAGCTGGCGAACCTGGCCGCCTTCCTGGTGAGCGACGCCGCGCCCTTCATCAACGGCGAGGTGGTCACCATCGACGGCGGCGAGTGGATCGGCTCCGGCGGCGAGTTCAACGGCCTGACGCGGCTGCCGCGCGAGGCGGTGAAGGGCGCGCTGAAGGCCATGCGGGGGAAGTGAAGCCCGCGAGCCCGTGAGTGCCCCGACCGGCGGCTGAAGCCGCAGCAACAACCACGAGAAGCCTCGCAAACCGCGCGAGGCTCCGTCGGCGCGGGGACGGGTGAAGTGCCGCTCCGTGGACCTCGTGACGGGCGGCTGAAGCCACGAGCTACAACAACAGGAAGCCTCGCAAACTGCGCGAGGCTGCGGCCGCCATGTCGTCGCGCGGGTCTTGGCATCGCGCAGTCCGCGAAGGCGGACTTCCCGAAGTTGCAGCGGCGGGTTTCAACCCGCCGCTGTTCGACCCGCTGCGATTCAACCCGCCGTGACCGTGTTGCCGCCTGAACCTGCTGATTTGACTGGATGAAAGCCGCTTTCCTTGCCATCGGCGACGAGATCGTCGGGGGGCTGACGACGGATACGAACTCGGGGTTCATCGCCGGGTTGCTGCGCGACGTCGGCGTGGAGCCCGTCGCCGGCTTCTCGGTGGCGGATGACGAAGAGGCCATCGCGCGGACGCTGGAGCGGGCGATGGAGGAGGCCGAGCTCGTCGTCTGCACCGGCGGGCTGGGGCCCACGGCCGACGACCTGACGACGGCCGTGGTCGCGCGCGTGGCCGGGCACGAGCTGCGGCTGGACGATGCGTCGCTCGAGGCGATCCGCGAGCGCTTCCGGTCGCGCGGGCTGGAGATGACGGAGAACAACCGCAAGCAGGCGCTGTTCCCCGCGAACGCCACCGTCATCCCCAACCCCAACGGCACCGCGCCGGGGTTCGTCTGCCCCATCACCCGCGGCGGGCGCGAGCGGTGGGTGGCGTGCTTCCCCGGCGTGCCGCGCGAGACCCGCGCGATGGTGCGCGACTGGCTGGTGCCGTGGGTGGCCGAGCGCCAGCCGGGCACCCGCTTCGCCAGCCGTACCTACAGCACCTTCGGCCTCAGCGAGAGCCGGCTCGACGAGCTGCTGGCCGGCGTGGTGCAGGCCGACGAGGCGCGGCTGGCGTTCCGGGCGGCGTTCCCGCGCATCCAGGCGCGCCTCACCGTGAGCGGCGCGGCGGGCGACGACCTGGAGGCGCGGCTCGACGAGATCGACCGCCGCGTGCGCGAGCGTCTGGGCCACCACCTGTACGCCACCGGCGACCAAGGGCTCGAGGAGGTGGTCGGCGCCCTGCTGCGCGAGCGGAAGCTGACGCTGGCGGTGGCCGAAAGCTGCACCGGTGGCCGCATCGGCGACTGGATCACCAACGTGCCGGGGAGCTCGGAGTACTTCCTGCTCGGCGTGGCCACCTATTCCAACGAGGCCAAGCACGAGGTGCTCGGCGTGCGCCCCCATACGCTGGCCGCCCATGGCGCGGTGAGCACCCAGTCGGCCGAGGAGATGGCCATGGGTGCGCGCCGCCACGCGCGCGCGGACCTGGGGCTGTCGACCACGGGGATCGCGGGCCCCGGCGGCGGCACGGCCGACAAGCCGGTGGGCACCGTCTGCATCGGCCTGGCGTGGGAGGGCGGCACCTGGTCGCGCCGCTACGACCTGGGCGACCGCGGCCGCGACTTCATCAAGGGGATCACCGCCATGACGGCGCTCGACCGCCTGCGCCGCTGGCTGCTGGGGGAGATGGAGGATGACAGAGCGCGAGAGTGATCCCCCCGCCGCTAATCCGCCGCGCAGCGATCCGCCGCCGGCCGATCACCCCGAGCCACCCGCGGCGGATGAGGCCGAGATGGGCGGCGAAGCCCCCTGCCAGCTGCACCGGTGGTGGGACGAGGATGAAGACGGTGATTGACTGTGCATTCTGCACCCCGCTCTTCCACCGTCATCCTGAGGCCGACCACCATATGTCCGCGGCATGAGCCGGTGGTCGCACGCCGAAGGATCTATCGCCGGCTTGCGCGAAATCCCCAGTCGTAGCGCATCCGATGGTATGGATCCTTCGCGCTGCGGCCCTTGCAGCACGCCGCGGGTGCAGCGTGGTCGCGCTCAGGATGACGGGGGCGGTGTCGTGCGAATGCACAATCAGTCGCTGAATTCGGTATGAGAACGGGCCCCGGGCAGCTGCTCGGGGGCCCGTTGTTCATCAACCGAAATGTCATCGCCAGACTTCGCCACAGCGCTCCGCGCGACCACGGAGGATGAAAGCAGAAGCGACAGCGGCGGTTGAAGCCTCGCGCAGTTTGCGAGGCTTTTCGTCGTTGTTGCTGCGGCTTCAGCCGCCGGTCGCCTACGCCTCGTCGAACGCGTAGTCGATCGTGACGCTCGCGCCGGTCTCATCGTGGCGGTACTGCACGTCGCCGCGAAGGCCGCGCAGGGCGCCGGTGCCCGAGCCCGGCACGATGCTGCCGAACGCGCGCTGCGAGCCGGCTTCCGCGATCCCGCCGTGCTGCATCACGAAGGTCCCGCTGCGGCCGGCGAGCGTGCCCGTGACCACCTCCTGTGCGATGTAGCCGGCCCCGCCGTTCTCCCCCTGGCACGAGAGCATCTCGGTGCTGCTGGTGCCCTCCAGGCCGCCGGTGAAGGTCTTCTTGATGAAGGCGCGGCCCAGCCTGGGCCCGTCCGCCTGCGACTCGATCTCCGACGGCTCCCAGCCGGTGATCTCGAACTTCGCCTGTATCTGCATGCCCATCGGCCCTGTCGTTGGTGGAAAGAACGTCGCGTTCACCGGCCGCCGCGGATGAGCGTCGCCAGCTCCTCGAAGTCGCGCGTGCGGGGGAGCGCCAGCAGGATGGCGGCGAGCTCCGGCGGCGGAATGATCAGCTTGCGGCTGTCCAGGTGGATCCAGCCGCCCACGATGGTGAGCACCGCGGCCTCCTTCCCGTCGTCGCGCAGCACCTCCTGCTGCACGCGCCAGTGCGACGCGTCTGGCGAAAGGCCGGAGCAGCGCACGGTCACCGTCACCCGGTCGCCCAGGTGCAGCTCGCGGCGGTAGCGCGTCTCCTCGCGCATCATCACCGGCCCGAAGCGCAGCGCCTCCAGCCGCGCCGCGCTGAACCCGTGCGCCGCCAGCAGGCGGAAGCGCGTGTGCGTGGCGTATTCGCTGAACGCGGTGTTCCGCACGTGGCGGTTGCCGTCCACGTCCGACCAGCGCACCTCGAACGGACAGGTGAACAGCACCCCCGCGCCGGCCGCATCGACCAGCGCGGGGGCGTCCGCCGGTCCGCCTTCCGGCTCGCTCACACCGCCGCGGCCGGCGCGTTCAGCCGCTCGATGGCGGCCAGCGCGGCGTCGTAGTCGGGCTCCTGCATCTGGTCGCCCACGTACTCGGCGTGCGCGATGCGGCCCTCGCCGTCGATCACGAACACCGCGCGCTGCAGCAGCCGCCACTCCTCCAGCAGCACCCCGTAGTCATAGCCGAACCGCTCGCTGCGGTGGCACGACAGGAACTCGTGGCTCGCGTTCTCGGCCGTCTGCCAGCGGCTGAGCGCGAACGGCAGGTCCATGCTGACGGTGTACACCTTCACGCCGGCGGGAAGGGACTCGTCCCACCGCAGCGTCTCCACGTGGCACACCGGGGTGTCGATGGAGTTGATCACGTTCAGCAGCCGCACCGAGCCAGCGGAATCCGCCAGCGACACGGTGTGCGGGAACGCGTCGCCGGGGGTGAGGCAATCCAGCTCGAACTCGGGCGCCTGCTGCCCGACCTCGAGCTTGTCGCCCACCACGGTGAGCTGGATGGTGTCTTCGAAGGCTTCGCCGGTGCGCCTGCTGCTCATCGCGGGTTCGGAGGCAAGGGGGAGAGTGGCCGGGAACGGCAGGGGCCAGCGCGGCGCGGAGACCTGCGTCGCCTTCCCCGGGGTGCCGACAAGGTACGACGCGCGCCCGCCCGGCGGGAGACTGCACGGCGGCGTCGGCATCCCGCGGAGCATACGGATGGCGAGCTCATCCATGTAACGATCCGTGGCAGCGCTGCACCATCCCATGGGTCCGCCGCGCCCCATCTCGGACATTTCGTCGAGAACGCCGTCCCGTCCTCGACAGCGTCTATCCTTCTGCCAATCCGCAAGTTACGTCGTATGGACGAGCGTGTTTGCCCCAAGGGTGCGGATCGTGAGTGCCAGATCAGCGTCGTGATCGATGCGGAACGCCGGCAATGCGGACTGCCTCACTCAGAACACGGAGCCGCGCTCATGCGCCTTTCCCCTCGTCCGTGCCGCCGCGGAATCGTCCTCGCCGCCCTCGCCCTGCTCGCCGCCGCCTGCTCCGACGAGCCGACCGCCCCCGCGCGGACGCCCGCTGGCGGCGCGCGTGCCGCCGCATCGGCCGGCGCCCATCCGCGGTTCGTGGCCAACGCGGTCACATACCGCGACTCCGGCGCCAAGCCCGCCACCGGCCGCAGCGGCTCGTCGAGCCTGGCCGTGCGCGCGCTGCTGGGGATGGACGGCGTGACCCAGCTGGAGGTGACCACCGGCTCGTTCGACGGTGGCCCGGCGGCGACCACCCCGCTCGCGAAGGTGCAGGTGAAGCAGCTGGGTGCCGGCGGCCGCGTGCTGCGCACGTAGCGGGGGAGAGACCTGGCTGAACGGGGCGGATGCGCCCGTGAAATGGACGGCGGCGTGGGGCCTCGGCTCCCACGCCGTCGTCTGTGTTCGAGCCGCCGGATCGCCCTGTTCCCTCCTGCGGGGCGGGGCCGACAGGCAGTGTCCGCCCCTGTCACTCGGACGGCTAAGTCATTATCCCTGAAGGTCATCCATGCATCGGCACGCGCCTCCGCGCGGTACGGCTTTCGCATGGCCCCACGCGCGCTGATCGCGCCATCCGGTCGCGGATCTCTGCACAGGAGCGAGACCATGAAGAAGCTGGGGCTGAAGCTGGACGAGCTGCGGGTGGAGTCGTTCGAGGCGGGGAAGACGGGGGTGGGGCGTGGCACGGTGCAGGGGCACGAGC
This sequence comes from Longimicrobium sp., assembly GCA_036399995.1. Taxonomy (GTDB): domain Bacteria; phylum Gemmatimonadota; class Gemmatimonadetes; order Longimicrobiales; family Longimicrobiaceae; genus Longimicrobium. The sequence continues at coordinate 5,855 of DASWMA010000276.1, forward strand.
CTTCCTCGGTAGACACGTGCGCCGCGAGCTGCATCTGTGTGGACACGGTCTACACCAACAACGACGTCACATGCGATCTCTCGTGCGACTGCGCGAGCGGGGCCGCCACATGTCCCGCGCAGTGCTGACGTAGAGCGGCCCGCACGGGGACGATGATCGCGACGGGCCGCCGGACGACGTGTCCGGCGGCCCGCGTTGCTCCCGGCCGGGCGAGTCGGATCAGGCACGAAACGGGGCGGCCGAGATGCCCCGGCCGCCCCGCATCGTCTCCAGACGTCGATGTCGACCTTCTGTCACCCGGTCCCGGAACCGCGGTCGTGGCTGATCACCACCGCGCAGCCAGCCGAGCTCCCATCGCGCGTCTTCCTCCGCTCCTCATGCCGGAAGTGCGCGGGTTACGCCCGAACCCGGACGGGTCAGGGCTGCGTTCCTCCCGGCGCCGGCGCGGGTGCGGGTGGCTCCGCGGGCTGGACGAGCAGCGCCGGGTCCACACGCTCCCAGTGCGAGCGGCGTGACCGTGCGCCCAGCGCGCTGCCCACGAGCGCGCCCAGCGCGATGCCGTCGGCGGTGATGAGCGCGCGCCCTTCGAGGTCCTTGGTCATGAGCGCCGAACCCAGCAGCCCCAGCGCTGCGCCACCGACCACACCCAGCCGGACGCCGCGGAAGATCGCGCGGCCGCGGGACTCCGCGAACTCCGCGCGCTCCCCGGCCGTCACGATGCGGCGCGGGATCCTGTGGATGCGATAGGGTGCCACCAGCTCCAGCGAGTCGGCCGTGATGCGCTTGAGGGTTCCGGTGAGCTGCTGGTCGGCGGCGGTCAGCCGGAGCTCGTCGCCCACGGCCAGCGGGCGCGTGCTGGTGGTGGGCGGCGGCCCCGCCGGGCTCGCGGTGGTGTCGGTTTGCGCCCGGGAAGCGGCGGGCGCGGCCGCGATCACGACGAGGGCGGCGGCGATTCGGACGATGGTGAGCTTCATCCTTCGGTTCTGCGATGGTCAGATGCTTGCCGCGGCATTCCCGTACACGGCGCCGGGCTCTACGAGGCCGCCGTAGTGCACACGTCCGGCCACCACTTCGCATCCCTTCGTAAACCCCTGAAAGCGCAGGCGATGCGGCGAAAACGGCGACTGCAACCCTGACCCCGGCCGTTGGCCGGGCGTTCCGGTTCAGGCGATTTGCGCCGGCTCCGCTCAGATTGCGGCAGCCGGGCGGTCGTGAGCGGGGAGTGCGTGCGGTCGCGCCTGGGCGTCGGCGCCGGCGCCGCGGTCACGGAAGGAAGAACGGGGCGGCCCGAGATGCCCCGGCCGCCCCGTTTCGTCTCCAGACGTCGATGTCGACCTTCTACCGCCCGGCGCCCAGCGCTGCTCCACGCAGCGGGTACGACGAATTCGCGATGCGGATGGACATCTGCCGCTACGCGCCGAGGTCATCAGGCTCAGCAGCATCGGTGCGCTGATGCGGAGAGCGCAAACGCCACGACGGGGGTGGGGAGCTCATGGCCCCTCACCCGTCGTGTGCCTCCGCTTTGCGCCGGCGGATCAGCGCGATTTCACCACGGCTGAGGGCGCCGAGCGTCAGGCAAGCGCTTCGGCGTGCCGTAGAGATAATGATCGTGCTCAGCTGACCAATCGTCTGGCGCCTCAACGGAGCCGGCGAGCTTCTCCAGCACAGCGAACACGTCGTTTGCCGCGTTCAGGCGTTCGTCCGCGCGTTTCGCCATAGCCCCACGCCCCGTGCTGCCGAAGTCCGCGAAGGCGGACTGCGTGCCGTTGTAGCGGCGAGTTTACTCGCAAATTGCTTCCCCCCGAACGGGAGCCGTCCGGGGCGATTCCCGTTCCGACGCTTACGCCCGCACCAGCGGGCGGTACTTGATGCGGTGCGGCTGGTCGGCCTCCGAGCCCAGGCGGCGGCGGCGGTCGACCTCGTACTCCTGGTAGTTGCCCTCGAACCACACCACCTGGCTGTTCCCCTCGAAGGCCAGGATGTGCGTGGCGATGCGGTCCAGGAACCAGCGGTCGTGGCTGATCACCACCGCGCAGCCGGCGAACTCCAGCAGCGCGTCTTCCAGCGCGCGCAGGGTGTCCACGTCCAGGTCGTTACTCGGCTCGTCCAGCAGGATCAGGTTGCCGCCCTTCTGCAGCACCTTGGCCATGTGCACGCGGTTCCGCTCGCCGCCGCTGAGCACCTTCACCGGCTTCTGCTGGTCGCTCCCCTTGAAGCCGAACCAGCTGCAGT
>DASWMA010000277.1:0-9419 GCA_036399995.1 Longimicrobium sp.
TGCGCGTCTCCGCGATCACCCGGCCGCCGCGCCCCGCCAGCACGATCTCGATCTTGGTGCCGCCGACGTCCACCCCCAGCGCCGTCCGCCCGTCATCCCTCGGCATCGTCCTCCACCCGTTCCGGTTCCCCGCCCCACCGCCGGTGTGCGGCACGGCGAAGATGATGCCCGGCGCGCGCCATCGCGGCAACCGTCGCTCCCGCAGCCCTCGAAACCCCGACTGCTTTGGGCGGCTTCGCCGCGAGTATGGGAGAAAAGGAAGTCAGGGGGGAGAACTTCAACGCCGTTCTCCCCCTGACTCTGCGTCACTCCGATGCTCTGCGTTCATGCAGTTGCAACGGCCTGCGTCCAGATCGATGCCCGCCAGCCGCCAATCGGGTATCAACGCGTCGCCTCGGCTGCCAGCAGCGCCAGCTCGTCGGTGTACACGCGCGGCAGGAAGCGGAGGGTGAACCACTTCTCCACCGCGCCCAGGATGCCGCCGGCACGCGTGCGGCCCCGGGTGCTGAACGTCATCCGCGACCGGTTGGCGTCGATCGGATCGGCGGTGAAGGTGGTGACGACCCAGCCGTCGAGGTCCGTCTCCACCAGCACCCGTCCGGGCTCCGGCTCGGTGACGGCGGCGCGGGAGACGTACTCCTTCCCCATCACCTTCATCCCGAAGCGGATGATGGTCCCGTCGCCCACGCCGCCCTTCTCCACCTGCAGCCCCGTGAAGTACTTCGGGGGGAGGATGCGCGGGTGGCCGTTCACGTAGTCGGCCACGATCCCGTACACCCGCTCCGCCGGCGCGTCGATCTCGCGCGACATCGAAATGGTGTATTCCGCCATGCGGTCGTTCTCCTGGTTCAGTCGATCTTCAGATTTCGGTCGATCTTCAGATACGGCGGAAGAGATCCGGCTCCGACACCACGATGGGGGGCGAATGAATTCGCTGCAACAACCACACGAAGTCCGCCTGCGCGGACTACCGGGTTCGGATCACATCATGTTCCGGAGCGCGGCCCGATCACCCGTCGTTTTCAACTGCGGCAACACCTCAGCCCGTACCCGTGCACGACCACCGCGGCGGCACGAAAGGCTGTAGTCCGCGAAGGCGGACTTCGTGTAGTCGTTGCCGCGGTTTCAACCGCCCGGCCAAGACCGGGGGTCCGGGTCGAAGCTGCAGCCGGGACCGAAGCCGGGGCCCAGAGCCGAAGCCGGGGCCGGTGCCGCAGGCCGATCCCTGGCATCCGTGGACCCCCGCCCCCGCCTCCCGTGTACACGCCGCATCCCCGCACGCCGGCAAACCCGCGCTCCGTCTGCTTGACGCGGCGCGGGGCACGGACGATTCTATAGCCCCATGCGCAAGCTTCTCATCTTCATCGGCGTGCTGCTCGCCGCGCACGTCGCCCTGCTCTTCGTGCGCCCCGGCGGCGCGCAGGAGCCCGCCGCGGCCGGCGCCGACCGGCTGAACGTGGGCGTCGTCTTCGACGTGGGCGGCCGCGGCGACAAGAGCTTCAACGACGGCGCCTACCTGGGCGCCGAGCGCGCCATGCGCGACCTGGGCGCCGACGTGCGCTTCGTGGAGCCCGGCGAGGGGAGCGACCGCGAGGCCGGCCTGCGCCTGCTGGCCGCCCAGGGGATGGACCTGGTGATCGGCGTGGGCTTCATCTTCACCGACGACCTCACGCTGCTGGCCAAGGAATACCCCAACGTCCACTTCGCCGGGGTGGACTACGCGGTGCAGACCGACGCGCAGGGGAACGTGGTGCAGCCCCCCGCCAACCTGGCCGCGCTCAAGTTCCGCGAAGAGCAGGGCTCCTTCCTGGTGGGCGCCATCGCTGCCTTGACCAGCAAAACGAAGCGGGTGGGCTTCGTGGGCGGGATGGACATCCCCCTGATCCACAAGTTCGAGGCGGGCTTCCGCGCCGGGGTCAAGCACGTGTGCCCCGACTGCCGCGTGACCGCCCAGTACGCCGGCGTGACCCCCGAGGCCTTCCGCAACCCCGGCAAGGGGAAGGAGCTGGCGCTCAGCCAGTACAACCAGGGGGTCGACGTGATCTTCCACGCCAGCGGCTCCACCGGGCTGGGCGTGTTCGAGGCCGCGCGCGCCACCGGCAAGCTGGCCATCGGCGTGGACGCCGACCAGTACGCCGAGGCGCCGGGCTACGTCCTCACCAGCATGGTGAAGGGCGTGGACGAGGCGGTGTACGACGCCATCCAGTGGGTGAAGAACGGCCAGTTCCGCGGCGGCGTCTATCACCTGGGCGTGGCCGAGAACGGCGTGGGCTACGTGTACGACCAGAACAACCGGAACATGATCTCGCCCGCGGTCCGCGCCCGCGTGGAGCAGCTCAAGGGCGAGATCGTGGCCGGGCGCATCCAGGTGCCCGACCACCGCTGACCCGGCCCGTCATCCTCCCTCTTTTCATCCACCACCACCCCCGCTCGCATGCCTCCTGAACGCTCCGCCGCCCCCGTGGTGCGCATGGACGGGATCGAAAAAGCCTTCGGCCCCGTGCTGGCGAACCGGGGGGCGAGCCTGGAAGTGGGCGCCGGCGAGATCCACGCCCTGGTCGGCGAGAACGGCGCCGGCAAGAGCACGCTGATGCGCATGCTGAGCGGGATGTTCACCCCCGACGCGGGCACCGTGGAGGTGTTCGGCCGCGACGTGACCGGGTGGAGCACCGCCGAGGCGATCGCCGCCGGCGTGGGGATGGTGCACCAGCACTTCATGCTCGTCCCCACGCTCACCGTGGCCGAGAACGTGGCGCTGGGCACCGAGCCCACCCGCGGGATGGTGATGGACCGCGACCGGGCGCGGCGCGACGTGGAAGAGCTGAGCAGGCGCACCGGCCTGGCCGTGGACGCCAACCGCCCGGTCTCGCAGCTCTCCGTGGGCGAGGCGCAGCGGGTGGAGATCCTGAAGGCGCTGCACCGCGGCGCCAAGGTGCTGGTGCTCGACGAGCCCACCGCCGTCCTCTCCCCCCCCGAGGTGCAGGAGCTGTGGGGCGTGCTGCGCGGCCTGCGCGACGGGGGCGCCACCGTGGTCCTGATCACCCACCGCCTCGACGAGGTGATGGAGATCAGCGACAACATCACCGTGATGCGCGCCGGGCGCACGGTGGACCGCATCCACACCGCCGGCACCACGCCGGGCGACATCGCGCGCGCCATGGTGGGGCGCGAGGTGGCGCTGGCGGCCGAGGCCGACGTCTACCGGCCGGGGAAGACGACGCCGGGCGCGGCGCCGGTGCTGCAGGTGCGCGACCTGGTGGTCAGCGCCCACGGCCGGCCCCGCGCGGTGGACGGCGTGAGCTTCGAGGTGCACCCGGGCGAGATCCTGGGGATCGCCGGGGTGGAGGGGAACGGGCAGACGGAGCTGATCGAGGCGATCTCCGGGCTCACCCCGGCCGCTTCGGGAACGATCCTGCTGGGCGGGCAGGACGTGACGGCCAGCCACGTCCGCGCCCGCGGCGATGCCGGGATCAGCCACATCCCCGAAGACCGGCACCGGCGCGGGCTCCTCCTCGACTATTCCGTCGCCGAGAACCTGGTCCTGGGCCAGCAGCACCGCTTCGCGAAGGGGCTGGCGCTGGACCGCGACCGCATCGCCCGCAACGCCGTGGAGCAGGTGCGCGGCTACGACATCCGCCCCACCGACCCGTCGCTCCCCGCCCGCGCCCTGTCCGGCGGCAACCAGCAGAAGATCGTGGTCGCGCGCGAGATGATGCGCGACTTCCACCTCCTCCTCGCCGCGCAGCCGACCAGAGGCGTGGACGTGGGCGCGGTGGAGCTGATCCACGACCACCTGCGCCGCGCGCGCGACGCCGGGAAGGCGATCCTGCTCGTCTCGGCCGAGCTGAACGAGGTGCTGGCGCTGGCCGACCGGGTGGCGGTGATGTATGCCGGCCGCTTCGCCGTGGTGATGCCGCGCGAGCAGGCCAGCGAAGAGGTGCTGGGCCCCTACATGACCGGCGCGCAGCGGGAGGCCGCGTGAGCACCGCAGTCCAGCAGACCCCGCCCGCCGCGCCCGAGACGAAGGGCGCCGGAAGCCCTTGGCGCAGGCGGTTCGAAGAAGCGCTCCTCCCTCCCCTGGTCGCCATCCTGGCGGCGATGGTGGTAGGCGACCTGCTCATCCTTTCCTTCGGCCAGAGCCCCGGGCACGTGTACGGGCTGCTGCTGGAGGGGACGTGGGGGAACGCCTACGGCTTCGGCCAGGTGCTGTACAAGACGACGACGCTGACCTTCACCGGTCTGGCCGTGGCGCTGGCGCTGCGCGCCGGGCTGTTCAACATCGGCGCCGAGGGGCAGCTGGCGGCGGGCGGGTTCGTGGCGGCGGTGATCGGCCTCGTCCTCCCGGCGGGGACGCCGGGGCTGCTGGCGGTGCCGCTCTGCATCCTGGCCGCGGCGATGGGCGGCGGGGTGGTGGGCGCCGTCCCCGGGGCGCTGAAGGCGCGCTTCGGCGCGCACGAGGTGATCGTCACCATCATGCTCAACTTCATCGCGCTGGCGCTGCTCAACTGGCTGGTGGCGGCGCACCTGCACGTGCCGGAGACGCTGCACACCCCCGACATCAACGCCGGCCGGGTTCCGCGCCTGGGCGGGGTGTTCACCGGCAGCGCGGCCAACTGGATCCTGCTGCTGGCCCTCGCGACGGCCGCGGCGGTGTGGTTCTACCTCTTCCGCACCCGCCGCGGCTACGAGCTGCGCGCCGTGGGCCTCCAGCCCGACGCGGCCGAGTATGCCGGCGTGCGCGTGGGCGGCGTGTGGATGCGCGCGATGGCGGTCAGCGGCGCGCTGGCCGGGCTGGGCGGGGTGAACTTCGTGCTCGGCTACAAGCACTACTACGAAGACGGCTTCGCGGGCGGCGCCGGGTTCCTGGGGATCGCGGTGGCCCTCGTCGGCCGGAACGACCCGGTGGGGGTGGTGCTGGCCGCGCTCTTCTTCGCCACGCTGTCGCAGGGCGGGCTGGCGATCAACGCGGTGGTGCCCAAGCAGATGGTGGAGGTGCTGCAGGGCGTGGTGATCCTGGCCGTGGCCATCGCGGTGCCCGAGGTGCGGCGCCTCCTTCGCACCCGCGCGCGGAGGGCCTGAGGCCATGATCGTGCTCATCTTTTTGCTGCAGACGATCCGCATCGCCATCCCCTACCTGTTCGCGGCGAGCGGGGGCGTGGTGGCCGAGCGCGCGGGGGTGGTGTCGCTCACGCTCGAGGGCTTCATGCTGAGCGGCGCCTTCTGCGCCACGCTGGGGAGCTACTACAGCGGCAGCCCGTGGGTGGGGCTGCTGTGCGGGGCCGCCGGCGGGCTGGTGATGGGGCTGCTGCACGCCATCGCGTCGATCCGCTACAAGGCCGACCAGATCGTCGTCGGCATCGCCATCAACCTGCTGGTGGTGGGGATCACGCGCTTCTTCCTGCACCTGGCCTTCGACAGCTCGTCCAACTCGCCGCGCGTCCCCGGCTTCGGCGGCGAGAACGCGGGGAGCGGGGTGATGGCGCTGGTGAGCAACCCGCTGGTGTGGATGGGGCTGCTCCTGGTGCCGGTGATGGGGTGGCTGATCTACCGCACCCCCTTCGGCCTGCGCGTGCGCGCCGTGGGCGAGCACCCGCTGGCGGCCGAGAGCGTGGGCGTGCCGGTGCCGCGGGTGCGCTACCTGGCGGTGACGATGAGCGGCGTGCTGGCGAGCCTGGGCGGCACCTACCTGGCGCTCGACCAGCACCAGTTCACCGACCAGATGACGGCGGGGCGCGGCTACGTGGCGCTGGCCGCCGTGATCTTCGGGCGGTGGGACCCGGTCCGCGCCGGCATCGCCTGCGTCTTCTTCGCCGCGGCCGAGACGCTGCAGATCCAGCTGCAGGGGCTGCAGGCGATCCCCAGCCAGTTCGTGTCGATGATCCCGTACCTGCTCACGATCATCGCGCTTGCCGGCATCGTGGGGCGGAGCGTGCCGCCCGCCGCCCTGGGGCGCGCGGAGGACTGAAGAGGGCGATCCGCTGACTGGGAATGCTTGCGGTTGTGCCAGAGCCGGACTCGCAGTGCGAGCCCGGCTTGCGTTTTCGTTAGCAGAATTGATCCGGTCGGGCTTGATCATTCCGCGTATGTGTGCAGATTGATCGGAGATACACCCGAGCAATTTCTGGCCATCGGCCAAGCTGGCTCTCTCATCCGCGCAGTCGCACATGTCCGACCTTCTCGGGCGAATTACCATCGACCCAGAGATTCGTAGCGGAAAGCCTGTGGTGCGTGGTACGCGGATCACAGTGCTCGACGTGCTGGAGTACATGGCAGGCGGAATGACGCCCGAGGAGATCCTCAAGGACTTTCCACAACTCACGCAGGAGGACATTCGCGCGGTGTTTGCATTCGCAGCCGAGCGTGAGCGCCTCCTCTTTTTGATTCCGTGAAACTCCTGTTGATGGAGGCTGCCATGCGGTGGGAGAACGTCGTCACCACGGACCCGGAAGTCATGCACGGCGCGCCGGTGTTCACGGGTACCCGCGTGCCCGTCGAGAGCCTGATGCAGCGCCTTGCTGCCGGGGATTCGCTGACGGACTTTCTCGACGACTTCCCCGGCGTTACCAGGGAACAGGCCACCGAATTCCTCCGCGTCACCTCGAAGTCCGCGCATCTGTGAGCTTCTCCGCTCCCTCGGGCGACCGCTGGTTCGAAGACTACGAGCCGGGCTCGGTGCACGAGTTCGGCTCGATTCGCGTGGATGAAGACGAGGTGCTGGCGTTCGGGCGGAAGTTCGACCCGCAGCCGTTCCACACCGACGTCGAGGCCGCGAAAGGCACCGAGTACGGCGGGCTGATCGCCAGCGGCTGGCACACGGCCGCGCTGATGATGCGGCTCTATTCCGACCACTACCTCTCCAGGGTCGCCACTCTCGTCTCCCCCGGCGTGGACGACCTGCGCTGGGTCCTTCCGGTGCGCCCCGGCGACGAGCTGTCGCTGCGCGTGACGGTGGCCGAGGCGCGTCCCTCTCGCTCGCGGCCCGACCGCGGCATCGTGCGCTCCGCCGTCCAGATGCTGAACCAGCGCGGCGACGTGGTGATGACCGTCACGGCGATGAACTTCTTCCTCCGCCGTCCCGCCGATCGGGACGGGTCTCCGCCATCCGGAGCGCCGCAGCCGTGACGCCGGCCACCGTTCTCCATCTCCTCCTCGTCGCGTTCCTGGTCGTCGTCTTCCCCGTATGGGACAGGCGCGAGACGCGGCGGCTCAAGACGTCGCGCGACCCGCAGGTGCGGCTGCGCAGCTACCAGAAGACGATCGCCTGGCAGATCGCCGCCAGCGCGCTGCTCCTGGCGACGGTGCCGTGGCGCGCGCTGTTCACCGCGCCCGTCACGCCGCGCGAGCTGGGGATCGACGTCAGCCCCCGGGGGGCGATGCTCATCCTCGGCGCGATGCTGGTGGGGGCGATGGTCCCCGTCCTGCTTTCGCGCAGGAAGGGCTCCGCGGAGCCGACCATGCCGGCGCAGCTGGCCGCGATCGACTTCATCCTTCCGCGCGGACGCAGCGAGCGGGCGTGGTTCGCGGCGATGTGCGTGACCGTGGGGATCTGCGAGGAGATCATCTTCCGCGGCTTCCTGGTGCGCTTCCTGGCGGCCGGGCCGCCGCTGGCCCTGGGGATGGCCGGCGCGATCGCCGTGTCGGCGCTGATCTTCGGGATCGACCACGGCTACCAGGGGATCGTGGGGATCGTGGCCACGGGCGTGCTGGCGCTGGCGTTCACGGCGCTCTTCATCATCACCGGCACGCTCTGGATCCCGATGCTGGTGCATGCGCTGCTCGACCTGCGCATCCTGCTGCTGGTGCCGGTGGCCGGGCCGCCGCGGCCCGTTGATCCTCCTTCGGAAACGTAGGCAGAGCCAGCGGGCGATGGACGTCGGCCTCAGGCCAAGGAAACCCACGCTCCCGGGAGCTCGTAGGTCAACGGCATGATGGACGACGACTTCAGGGTCGGCGCCGCGCGCGAGCGGCTCGGGCTGACGATCGAAGGGCTGGCGGCGGCGCTGGCGGTGGGCGAAGCTGAGGTCGCGGCGTGGGAGGCGGGCTCCGCAAGGATCCCGACCCGGCAACGCGAGTGGATCGAGTACCTCCTGGCGTGCCGCGAGTGGAACGCTCGCATGGCGGCCAGCGGACTGCCGGCGTGCGAGTGGCTCGAGACGCACGCCGGGCGGCTGCCCCAGGCCGTCGGCTCCAGCGCCATCCTCTCGCTCACGCGCGAGCTCGACGCGCACGCCGGACGCTGCGACACCTGCCGCGCGCGCGCCGCCTGGGCCGGGGCGAACCTTCCCCCCCTGCCCACCCCGCCTTCCGCCGGCGTGGACGGACCGTTCCGGCTGGTGGCGCACGGGGTGTCGCGGCTGCCGGCGTGGGCGCGGCCCGCCGCCTGGGGTGCGCTCGGGCTGGCGGTGCTGACGGCCGTCCGGGTGGTCGTGACGCTGCCCCGCATCCTCCACTCGCCTCTCCAGGCGCTGGGGGTGGTGCTGCTGGCCGGCGCCGCCGGCAGCGTGGGCGGGCTGACGTATTCGGCCGTGCGGCCGGTGTTGCGGCCGCTCGGCGCGCCGGGGAACACACCCCGACCGGCTGAGCCGCGCCAGGTACCGCGCCCGATGCACGCGCTCGGCTCACGGCATGCGACGGTTCGCGCACGGCGACGGACACGCCCGCGCCTGCAAACGTTGCCTCGCCGCCGCCGCAAGCCCGGCAGACGCGGCAAGGGAGCGGGAGCGAAGGGATCATGGGTGGGGCGGCGCGGTATAGAGAGCGGACCGTGTATGCCGCGCGACCGCGTCCCGGGTCGTGCAGCCTCTCGCGGGAGGGCCCACACGCGAGGAGCGCGAGATGAGACGCCAGGGATTCGTGAGGGCCGCGGCGGCTGCCGCCGGCCTCACCCTGCTGGGGTGCGCCGGCGGAGAGCTGGACGCCCGTGTCCCCCCCGCCGCCGGCGAGCAGTCCGTCGCGCCGCGCGCGGACGACGGCCTGGCCCCCGCACCCGTCACCGAGATACAGGAGCAGCGCGTGCTCACCGCGCCGTTCTTCCCGGCGCCGCGCCAGGGCGAGGCGCTGGCCGCGTCCGGTTCGCCGGTAACGCTGGGAAGCGCGCCCACACGCGTGACGCTTCCGGCCTCGGCGCTCCGCCCCGCGCTGGCATCACGCCGGGGGCAGCGCTACGAGCTGCGGCTGGAGGGGGTGTTCGTGGAGCGCAACCCGGGCCTTGCCTACCACGTGTACCTCAACCTTCCGCCTGCCGCCGAACGTGGCGCGCGGGGGCCGGACGACGCGCACTACCTGGGCACGCTCGACTTCTTCGAGATCGTCTCGCACCTGTCACAGAGCCGGGCAGCTGCCCGGCGCGGCTACACGGTGGCCGCCGAAGTCACCGCCGCCGTGCGGGCGCTGGCGGCGCGCGGCGCCCTGGCCGGCGA
>DASWMA010000278.1:0-4551 GCA_036399995.1 Longimicrobium sp.
TCGTCGTCGCGGGGTCTACCTGGCCGGAAGACGAACGGCACCTCGTCGCCGCCGTGCACTCGCTTCTGGCGAAGGGACACGCGGTGCGGCTGGTGCTGGTTCCGCACGAGCCCACGCCCGAGCACGTGAAGCAGGCGCAGAGCCGGATGTCCCAACTCGGCGTGGGCTGGACGATGATCGGCGAGCTGCGCGCGGGTGACACGCGGCCGGTGGTGCTGGTGGACCGCGTGGGGGTGCTGGGCGAGCTGTACGCGGTGGCGGACGTGGCCTGGGTGGGTGGAGGGTTCGGATCGGCGGGGCTGCACTCGGTGCTGGAGCCGGCGGCGTTCGGAGTGCCCGTGCTGTTCGGCCCGCGCCACGCCAACGCGCGCGAGGCCGGCGAGCTGGTGGCCGCCGGCGGCGCCTTCGAGGTCACCTCCGCCGAAGCCGCCGAGCGCGTGCTCGCCGGCTTGCTGGACGTATACGAGCTGCGCGCCCGGGCCGGCGCGGCGGCGCGCGAGTACGTCCACGCCCGCCTGGGCGCGGCGGAGCGCGGCGCGGAGATGGTGGAGCGGGCGCTGGAGGGACGAGCCGCCGCGGCGTGACCGGCGGGGTGGGGAAGATGCGACTGAAGTCGCGGCTACAACGGCACGCAGTCCGCCTTCGCGGACTTCAACCGCACCTAGGCGGTGCCATCCGCGATGGTGCCCGCGTCACGACGACGTAGCCGCGAGCGAAGCGAGCCCAGGTCCCTCCCCCAGGTCGTTTCGGGGGAGGGACAGGCGCGCAGCGCCAGGGAGGGGGCCCGCGGCGCCGCGATGGTGAATCGTGGCACCTTGACCGATCACCCCGGCGGCCGTCACCCGGTGATCATTCATCCAGCGCCCGTGGCAGGGTGAGGGTGAAGGTGCTCCCCGCCCCCACGGTGCTCTCGGCGGTCAGGTCGCCGCCCATCCCGCGCGCCAGGTCGCGGCTGATCGCCAGCCCCAGCCCGGTGCCCTCGGCGGTGCGCGTGAGGTCGGCGCGCACCTGCACGAACGGCTCGAAAATGCGCTCGAGCTGGTCGGCGGGGATGCCGATGCCGGTGTCGCGCACCAGCACCTGCACCTGCGCCCCGGCCGCCGCGCACGTCATCTCCACGCACCCGCCGCGGTCGGTGAACTTCACGGCGTTGGAGAGCAGGTTCAGCAGGATCTGCCGGAGCTTGTCGGGGTCGGCGCTCACCCCCAGCTCCGCGGGGCAGGGCCCCACGTCCAGCACCAGGCCGCGGGTGCCGGCCTGCGGGGCCACCAGCGCCGCCGCCGCCGCCAGCGCGTCGCGAACGCGGATGTCCTCCACGTCGAAGTGCACGGCGCCGGACTCGAGCTTGGCGTAGTTGAGCACCTCGTTGATCAGCCCCAGCAGGTGCCGCTGGCTCTGCTGGATGCGGTGCAGGTCGCCGCGCTGCTCCTCGGTGACCGGGCCGCGGATCCCCATCTCCATCAGCTCGGCGTAGCCGCCGATGGCGTTCAGCGGGGTGCGCAGCTCGTGGCTCATCACCGCCAGGAACTCGCTCTTGGCGCGGTTGGCGGCCTCGGCCTCGGCGCGCGCCCCCTCGATCTCGCGGCGCGCGTGCACCTGCACGGTCACGTCGGCCCCGTACGCCAGGATCCCGTCCACCACCCCGGCCGCGTCGGTGAGCGGCTGGTAGACGAAGTTGAAGAAGTACTCGTTCAGCGGGCCGCCGGGGCTGTCCTGGAACAGGACCCGGGCCTCCGAGACCGCGTAGGGCTGCCCGGTGCGGTAGACGTGGTCCAGCGGCTCGATGTAGCCCTGCTCGATCAGCTCGGGCACCGCCTCGCGCGCGGGCTTCCCCACCAGCTCGCGGTCGCCCACCAGCTGCCGGTAGAGCGGGTTGGCCATCTCGAACACGTGGTCGGGGCCGCGCAGCGTGGCGATGCAGGCCGGCGCGCGCTGGAACACGCGCCCGAGCTGCTCGCGCGCCGCTTCGGCCTGCGCGCGCGCCGCCTGCTCGGCCCCGAACAGCCGCGCCCGCTCCACCGCCAGCGCCGCCTGCCGCCCCAGCGCCAGCAGGAACGCGCGCTCCTCGGGGGCGAAGGTGCGGGGCGCGTCGAAGCTGAAGGAGATGACGCCCACCGCCTCGCCCGCCGCCATCAGGGGGACGAACGCGGCCGAGGCCACGCCCAGCGCCTCCCACACCGGCGCGATCGGCGGGAAGCGCGCGTCCAGCCCCTCGGGCCCCTCGCGCGTCTCGATCCACACCGGCGAGCGGGTGTGGAAGCATTCCGTGAGCGGCGAGCGGAACTCGAGCGTCTGCCGCCGCACGCCGGCCGCGACCGGCTCGGGAAACCCGACCGTCCGCAGCAGCACCAGGGCGTCGCCCTCGGGGGAGCGGCCGGCCAGTGCGCCGGTGCGCGCCCCCAGCGCCACCACCATGTCGGCCACCACCACGGTGGCCACCTCGTCGAGCGTGCGGGCGCCGGCCAGCGCCGCCGTCAGCGCCTGCAGGCGCTCGGCGCGGTCGCGGGCGCGCTCCACCTCCTGCCGGCTGCGCACCTGCTCGGTCGCGTCGGTGCCGAGGACCACGATGCCGGTGCGGGTGCCGTCGGCCTCGGTGAGCGGCACGTAGGCCACGTCGATGATCCGCTCCTCGGGCGGCGCCCCAGGCGTGCGCTGCAGCCGCACCGCCAGCCCGTGGCCCACGAAGGGCCGGCCCGTGGCCAGCACGCCGTCGAGCAGCGCCTCGAACCCCTGCCCGCGCACCTCGGGGACCGCGTCGAACAGCGGCCTCCCCAGCACGTCGCGGTGGCCGATCAGCTGCTGGAAGGCGTCGTTCACCAGCTCGAGCACGTGGCTGCGCCCCCGCAGCACCACCATGAAGGCGGGCGCGCGGTGGATCACCTCCACCAGCCGCTCGCGCTCCACCTTGAGCGCCGCCAGCAGCCGCTCGCGCTCGACGTCGGCGCGCTTCTGCTCGGAGACGTCGCTGAACAGGACGGCGACCCGCTGCGTGGCGTCCTCCTCGATCCGGAAGGCGAACACGTCGAACCAGCGGTGCAGGGCCTCGGCGCGGTTCTCGAAGCGGACCGGCTCCCCCGTGCGCGCCACCCTGCCGTAGATCTCGAACCAGTACGCTTCGTGCGCGGGCACCAGCTCGCGGACCGTCTTCCCCACCACGTCCCGGAGCCCGGTCTGCGTCGCGAACGCCGGGTTCGCCTCCAGGAAGCGGTAGTCCACCGGCCGGCCGTGCTCGTCGAAGAGCACCTCGATCACGCAGAAGCCCTCGTCGATCGACTCGAAGAGCGTGCGGTAGCGCGACTCGCTCTCCCGCAGCGCGTCCTGCGCCTCGCGCTCGGCGGTCACGTCGCGGTTGGTGCCCACCAGCCGCACGGGCCGCCCCGCCTCGTCGGTGAGCACGCGTGCCCGCGACGCCACGTGGCGGACGCTTCCGTCCGGGTGCACCGCGCGGTAGACCAGGTCGAAGGCGCTCCCGCTCTCCACGCCGGCGGCCACGTCGGCTTCCACCCGGGGGAGGTCGTCGGGGTGGATGCTGGCGAGCTGCGCCTGGGCCACGTTCCCGAGGAAGCCCGGGCTGAGGCCCACGATCTCGGCGCCGCGCTCGTCGATGTCGCCGGCGCCGGTGGCGAGGTCCCAGCTCCACGTGCCCAGCCCGGCCACGTCCAGCGCCAGCCGGAGCCGGTCCTCGTTCTCGCGCAGCGTTTCGCCGGCCCGCTTCTCGTCGGTTACGTCCTGCACCGTGCCCAGCCCGCGCACCGCGCGCGCGCCGGGGCCCTCTCCCGTGAAGTACACGCGACCCTGCACCCGCACCCAGCACACGCCGCCGTCGGCGTGCACCACCCGGTACTCCGTGCCCACCGGCGCGCGGACCGCCGGGTTGAGCGCCGCCTGGAACTCGCCGCCCAGCCGTTCGCGGTCGTCGGGGTGGACCCGCCCCAGAAGCTCGTGGACCTCGGCGACGGGGCCCAGTCCGTACAGAACCTGGGCGCGTGCGTCCAGGTGGAAGAGGTCGGTGGCCTGGTCGTGCTCCCAGATCCCCAGGTCGGCGGCGCCCAGCGTCAGGCGGAGGCGCTCCTCGCTCTCGCGCAGCGCCTCCATCGTCCGCACCGCCCCCGTGGTCTCGTGCAGGGTGTGGAAGATCCCGCCCACCGCGCCGCTCTCTCCGGGGATCGCCGAGAAGGTCGCCCGGAACACGCGCTCCTCCGTTTCGCCGTCGCCGGCGCCGCGGAGGGGGACCCGCTCGTCCTGCAGCACCACCGGCGGCCCGCCGGACATGACGCCGGCGAAGATGGGGCCCAGGAAGCCGGCCGCGTCGGCCCAGCTCTCCAGCGCGGGCCGGCCGAAGATGCCGGGGTGCCGGTCGCGCGCGATGGCGACGTAGGCGTCGTTGTAGAGCTGCACCAGCTCCGGGCCCCACATCACCGAGGTGGGCGCCGGGGAGCCGAGCATGATGTCCACGGCGGTGCGCAGGCTCTGCGGCCACCGCTCGAGGGGGCCGAGGGGCGTGGGCGACCAGTCTCGCGAGCGGATCAGCTCGCCGGCATCGCCACCGCC
>DASWMA010000279.1:0-2197 GCA_036399995.1 Longimicrobium sp.
CCAGCCCCTCGAGCCGCACCTGGGTGTGCCCCACGATCCGCTGGTCGCGCAGGTTCTCGGAGATGTTGCGCAGCCGCTGCTCGAGCCGCACCTGCGGCATGCGGATGCTCCAGCGCCGCACGATCCACGGCCCGCGCGCCAGCCGCTCGTATTCCACGGTGCCGCCCACGCGCGGGTCGTCGCTCTCGGCGGGGCCGCCCTGGTAGCCGTATTCCACGCGGCGCAGCTCGGCGGTGCGCCGGTCCAGCCAGAGCGTGCCGCGGATGTCGGGCACCCGCCGCCCGCGCACGGGCTCGAACGCCAGCCCGATCAGCGCCCGGTCGGTCCCCTCCACCACCCGCAGGCAGTGGTCGTTCAGGAACTCGGGGCTCAGCAGCACGGTGGCGTCGGGGCCCCAGAAGCCCAGCGAGTCGCCCGGCAGCTGCTGCACGTACCCCTTCCGGCTCAGCTCCGCCGGCGGCAGGCTGCGGAAGGGGAGCTCCGACACGCGGCCCTGGCGGCGGTCTTCGTGGCGCACGGTGTTGCTCGACGGGTCGATCTCGCGCGTCCACTGGCTCAGGTCGTAGCGGAAGAGCCGCTCGCTCTGGCCCAGGGCGGTGGCGTTCAGCGCCTTGCGCGCCTCTTCCCACAGCGTGGCCGTGGCCACGCCAGCGCCCGGGCGCACCTCGCAGCGCCGCGCCGCGGGCGACACGGTGAGCCCCTGCAGCATCACAGCCGCGCCCGAGGCCACCATCCGCTCGGTGCGCGTCTCGCCCGCGCGCAGCTCGAACGCGGGCGAGACGATCGCCGCGTAGCCGATGCGCTCGGCGCGCAGCGAGTAGCGCCCCGCCGCCGGCGCGCGGAGCGAGAAGCTCCCGTCGGTGCCGGTGAGCACGCGCGCCAGCTGCGTGCCGCGCTCGTCCACCAGCGCCACCAGCACGCGCTCCACCGCCGCGCCCCCCGGCTCGCGGAGCGTGCCCTCCACCGCCTGCGCGGCCGCGGGCACGGCGCCGAAGAGCGCCGCCAGCAGCGATAGTGCGAAGATGCGTCGGATCATCGGGACGCGGCGTTCGAGGTGTGCACGGCGGGTGAGGGTGTGTGCGAAACGGATGGAGTGCCCACGTTTCTGACGCCCTCGTCGAGTCGTTCGTTCCCACCCAACCTATCGGCACACCCCGGGCGGGGCGAACGACGGACGCGGCGGGGAAAGCTGCGGCCGAAGTCATCCGGGCGAGTGTGAAAGCCGTAAGTTGCGCGGCGCTACAGATGCAGACATAATATGCCAGGCGGGGATTGCCCGCGGCACGAAACACCCACCCGGTCTGGAGAAACCATGGAAACGAAGCGCCTGGACGTGAATGCACTGCAGGTCACCACCTTTGAAGCCGGACGGGTGGAGATTCCGGAAGTGGCGGGCACCAGCCTGGGCGGCGGGACGGGGGGCTGCCACACGTGCAAGTTCACCGTCTGCCAGGAAACCCGCGCCGAGCCCTGACCCGACGGCTCGCATCGGGAGATCGCGCGGGCTCAGCGCTCGTGCGTGCACGGCGGGGGACGGCATCGAGCCGTCCCCCGCTTTCCGTCGTGCATCCGCATCACGCAGGCGGCCGGTGCGGTGCCCTGACAGAAACCGGGGCACCGGCGCGTTTCTTTCGTGTTCACAGGGGGAGAAACGGTCATCTTCACACCCCAGGAACGGATGAAAGCGAAGCGGATGAGCACACCCCGACCCATGCGCCGCAACCCCACCCCCGAGCCGCTGCGCTCGCGGCTGGTGGAGGTGCGGCGCGGTCTGCTGCGCCTGCACAAGGCATTGATCGACAGCGAGCGCGGCCAGTGGGAGCGCAGCCGCGGCCCGGTGACCAGCTCGCAGCTGCTGCAGGCGCTGATCGAAGACCCGTTCTTCGCCTGGCTGCGGCCGTTCAGCGGGCTGATCGTGCAGATCGACGAGGCGCTTTCGGGCGACGAGGCGGTGACGGAAGAGGCCGGGCGCGAGTTCGTGCGGCAGGCGCGCGAGCTGGTGGCGGTGGACGAGGGCGACGAGCCCACCGTGAACCGCTACGACCTGGTGTGCCGCCGCGACCCCAACGTGCTGCTGCTGCACGTGGAGCTTTCCAGCCGGCTCGACGACGCCCAGCACGGATCGGCGGCCTGATGCGGCGCGCGCGGCGTCTCCTCGCAGCGATCCGGCCGCGGCGGGCCGCGGCGCGGACCGTCT
>DASWMA010000280.1:0-8266 GCA_036399995.1 Longimicrobium sp.
CGCCGCGGGGGAGGGCGCTACGGCGGGCGGCTCCTCCATCCCCACGTGCGCGTTGGTGCCGCCGATGCCGAACGACGAGACCCCCGCGCGCCGCGGCACCCCGGCGGGCGGGGTCCACGCTGCCAGCGTGGTGTTGACGAAGAAGGGGGAGGACGCGAAGTCGATCTGCGGGTTGGGCCGTGTGAAGTGCAGCGAGGGCGGGATCTCCCCGTCACGCAGCGCCAGCGTGGCCTTGATGAGGCCCGCGATCCCCGCCGCCGCGTCGAGGTGGCCGATGTTGGTCTTGATCGAGCCGATGGCGCAGAAGCCGGTGCGGTCCGTCCCGGCGCGGAACGCCTGGGTGAGCGCCTCGATCTCGATGGGGTCGCCCAGCTCGGTCGCGGTGCCGTGCGCCTCCACGTAGGTGATGGTGGCGGGGTCCACGCCGGCGGCGGCGTGCGCGGCGCGGATGACCGCGGCCTGCCCCTCCACCCGCGGCGCGGTGAAGCTGATCTTGGCGGAGCCGTCGTTGTTGATGGCCGACGCCAGGATCACCGCGTGCACGGTGTCGCCGTCCGCCAGCGCGTCCTCCAGCCGCTTGAGCGCCGCCACGGCCACACCGTTCCCGCCCACCGTCCCCCCCGCCTGGGAGTCGAACGCCCGGCAGTGTCCGTCCGGCGAGCTGATGTTCCCTTCCTGGTAGAGGTAGCCGGCGTGCTGCCGCGCCGCGACGGACGCGCCCCCCACCAGGGCCATGTCGCAAGCGCCGCGCAGCAGCGCCTGGCAGGCCAGGTCCACCGCCACCAGCGAGGTGCTGCACGCCGTCTGCACCACCACGGCGGGGCCTTCGAGCCCGATCTTGAACGCCGCGCGGGTGGCCAGGAAGTCCTTGTCGTTCCCCATGCGCACGGCCATCTCGCCGGCCGCGGCGGCCACGTCGGGGCGGGTGAGCAGGTTCAGGTAGTAGCTGCTCATGCTGGTGCCCGCGTACACGCCCACGCGGCCGGGGGCGCGCGCGGCGTCGTAGCCGGCGTGCTCCAGCGCCTCCCACGCCACCTCCAGGAACAGGCGCTGCTGGGGGTCGGTGACCTCCGCCTCGCGCGGGGTCATGCCGAAGAAGGCGGCGTCGAACTGCTCCACCTCCGCCAGCGCCCCCTGCGCGGGGACGTACGCGGGGTCGGCGCGCAGCGACTCGGGCACCCCCGCGGCGGCCAGCTCCTCGTCGGTGAAGCGGCGGATCGACTCCACCCCGGCGCGCAGGTTGGCCCACAGGGCTTCCACGCCGGGCGCGCCGGGAAAGCGCCCCGCCATTCCCACCACGGCGATCTCCAGCCCGGCCCGCTCCGTCGCCCGCGGCCCGTGCCGCCCGTTCCGTATCCGCGCGTCGTCCACCGGGGCGGCGGCCGGCTCCGGCGCCGAGGCGTCCAGCGCCGCGGCCAGGGCGCTCACCGTCAGGTAGCGGAACAGGTGGGTGATGGGCACCGGCTGGCCGAACGCCTCGCGCAGGCGCGCCTGCACCCGCACCAGCAGCAACGAGTGGCCGCCCAGGTCGAAGAACCGGTCGTGCGCGCCCACGCGCTCCACCCCCAGCACCTCGGCCCACACCGCGGCCACCTTGCGCTCCGCGTCGGTGCGCGGCGCCTCGTACCGGTCCGCGTCGGCCGCGTACTCCGGCGCCGGCAGCGCCTTGCGGTCCAGCTTGCCGTTCGGGGTAAGCGGAAGCCTCTCCAGCGCCACGAACGCCGCCGGCACCATGTACTCCGGCAGGCTCCGCCGCAGGTGCTCCCGCAGCCCGTCCGCCTCGGCGCCACCGACCACGTACGCCACCAGCCGCTGCTCGCCCGCATCGGCGCGCGCCACCACCACGCAGTCGGTGACGCTCTCGAGGCCCCGCAGCGCGGCCTCGATCTCGCCCAGCTCGATGCGGAAGCCGCGCACCTTCACCTGGAAGTCGAGCCGCCCCAGGTACTCGATGGCGCCGTCCGCCCGCCACCGCGCCCGGTCGCCCGTGCGGTACAGCCGCGCGCCGGGTTCCGTCGAGAACGGATCGGGGACGAAGCGCTCCGCGGTCATCCCGGCCCGGCCCAGGTAGCCACGCGCCACCTGCACCCCGCCGATGTACAGCTCGCCCGGCACGCCGAAGGGAACGGGCCTGAGCGCGGCGTCCAGCACGTAGAGCCGGGTGTTCCAGACGGGGCGGCCGATCGGCACCACGCCGCTCGCGTCGCCACGCGCGCACGCCCAGCAGCTCACGTCCACGGCCGCCTCGGTGGGGCCGTACAGGTTGGTGAGCACGACGGGGCCGGCGAACCGGTCGTAGAGGCGCTCGACCAGCGCCGCCGGAAGCGCCTCGCCGCTGCAGACGACGTGGCGGAGCGAGCCGCAGCGGCCCGCCTCCGCCGTCTCCACGAACGGCTGGAGCATGGAGGGGACGAAGTGCAGCGTGCTCACGCCCTCGCGCTCGATCACCTCCTGCAGGTACAGCGGGTCGCGGTGGCCGTCCGGCCGCGCCATCACCAGGGTGGCACCCTGCTGCAGCGGCCAGAAGAACTCCCACACCGACACGTCGAAGCCGAACGGCGTCTTCTGCAGCACCACGTCGTCCGCGCCGATCCCGAACTGCGCCTGCATCCACACCAGGCGGTTCACCACGCCCCGGTGCTGGTTCATCACCCCCTTGGGGCGGCCGGTACTGCCGGAGGTGTAGATGACGTACGCCAGCGAATCCGGCCCCACGCCCACCGCCGGGTTCTCCGCCGACTCCGCCGCGAGCTCCAGCGCGTCCACAGCCAGCACCCCCACGCCTTCGCGCGCGGGGACGGCGTCGCGCAGGGCACCCTGCGCCAGCACCAGCGGAACGGCGCTGTCGTCCAGCATGTACGCCAGCCGCTCGGCGGGGAGGCCCGGGTCCAGCGGCATGTACGCGCCCCCGGCCTTCAGCACGGCCAGGAGCGAGACCACCATCTCCAGGCTCCGCTCCATCAGCACGCCCACGCGCACCTCGGCGCCCACGCCGTGGCCGCGCAGGTGGTGGGCGAGCTGGTTCGCGCGCTCGTTCAGCTCGCGGTAGGTGAGCGACGCCTCTTCGAAGCGCACGGCCACCGCCCCCGGCGTTCTGGCCGCCTGCGCCTGGAACAACTCGTGGATGCACCGGTCCGCCGGAACCTCGGCTTCGGTCCGGTTCCACTCCTCCAGCACCAGCGCGCGCTCCGCCTCGCCGAGCAGCTCCAGCTGCGAGAGCCGCACGTCCGCGTCCGCCGTCACCTGCTCCAGCACCCGCTCCAGGTGGCGGAGCATCCGCTCGATGGTGCCGCGCTCGAAAAGGTCGGTGCTGTAGTTCAGCCCGCCGCGCAGGCCCTGGGGGGTCGCTGCCAGGTTCAGGGAGAGATCGAACTTGGCGCTCGCATACTCCGCTCCGGCTCCGCTCACGCTCAGCCCCGCGAGCCCGCCTCCCGGGCCCCCGGCGTCCTGAAGGGTGAACAGCACCTGGAAGAGGGGCGAGTGGCTCAGGGAGCGCTCCGGCTGCAGCTCGGCCACCAGCTTCTCGAACGGCACCTCCTGGTGCTCGTAGGCACCCAGCGTCACGTCCCGCACCCGCCGCAGGGTCTCGCGGAAGCTCGGGTCTCCCCCGAGGCCGGTCCGCAGCACCAGGGTGTTGACGAAGAAGCCGATCAGCCCCTCCACCTCGCGGCGCGTGCGTCCGGCGATCGGGCTCCCCACCACCACGTCGTCGCTGCCGCTGTACTTCGACAGCAGCACCTGGAAGGCGCCCAGCAGCGTCATGTACAGCGTGGTCCCCTCGCTCCGCCCCAGCCGCTGGAGACGCTCCAGCAGCTCCGGGGAGAGCTCCACCGGGACCGTCGCGCCCCGGTACGTCTGCATCGCCGGGCGCGGATGGTCCGTCGGCAGATCCAGCAGCGCGGGTGCGTCCGCCAGCCGCTCCCGCCAGTACGAGAGCTGCCGGTCCAGGGTCTCGCCCTCGAGCTGCTCGCGCTGCCACACCGCGTAGTCGGCGTACTGCACCGCCAGCTCCGGCAGCGGCGACTCACGCCCCTCGCGGTACGCTGCGTACAGCGCCGACAGCTCGCGGAACAGCACCCCCGTGCTCCAGCCATCGCTCACGATGTGGTGCATCGAGAGGAGCAGCACGTGGTCTTCGGCACCCAGCCGCAGCAGCGCCGCGCGGAAGAGCGGCCCCGCGGCGAGGTCGAACGGCCGTGCAGCCTCCTCCCCGGCCCGGCGCCTGACCGCCGCCTCGCGGTCCGCATCGCCCAGAACCGACAGATCCTCCACCGGCAGGGCGAACCCGGCGAAGGGCGTGATCACCTGCGCCGGTGTGCCGTCCACCTCCGTGAAGACCGTCCGCAGCGCCTCGTGGCGGCGGACGATCTCACCCAAGCTCCGCTCCAGCGCCCGCTCGTCCAGCGCGCCCGTCAGACGCAGCGCGGCGGGGATGTTGTAGATGGCGCTCCCCGGCTCCAGCCGGTCGATGAACCAGAGCCGCTCCTGCGCGAAGGAGAGCGGCAGAGCACCCGCGCGCTCGGTGGGCACCACCGGCGGCAGCACCGGCAGCTCCGCGCGGCGCACCTCCTCCACCCGGCCGGCCAGCTGCGCCACCGTGGGTCCGTCAAAGAGCGCCCGCAGCGGCACCTCCACCCCGAACAGCTCGCGGATGCGCGAGACCACGCGAGTGGCCAGCAGCGAGTGGCCGCCCAGCTCGAAGAAGCTTTCCTCCACGCCCACGTGTTCCAGGCGCAGCACCTCCGCAAAGATCCCCGCCAGCACCTCCTCCACGGGGGTGCGCGGAGCCACGTACTTCTCCTCCGCCGACGCAAGCTCCGGCGCCGGCAGCGCCTTGCGGTCCAGCTTCCCGTTGGGCGTCAGCGGCAGCGCGTCCAGAGAGACGAACGCGGACGGCACCATGTACTCCGGCAGGCTCCGCCGCACGTGTGCGCGCAGCGCTTCCGCCTCCACGTCGCCCACCACGTACGCCACCAGCCGCGTCTCGCCCGCATCCGCACGCGCCATCACCACGCAGTCGGTGACGCTCTCGTGGCCCCGCAGCGCGGCCTCGATCTCGCCCAGCTCGATGCGGAAGCCGCGGATCTTCACCTGGAAGTCGAGCCGGCCCAGGTACTCGATGGCACCGTCCGCCCGCCAGCGCGCCCGGTCGCCCGTGCGGTACAGCCGTGCGCCGCCTTCCGTCGAGAACGGATCGGGGATGAAGCGCTCCGCGGTCATGCTGGCGCGGCCCTGGTAGCCGCGCGCCACCTGCACCCCGCCGATGTACAGCTCGCCCGGCACGCCGAGGGGAACGGGCTTGAGCGCGGCGTCCAGCACGTAGAGCGCGGTGTTCCACACCGGCCGGCCGATCGGCACCACGCCGCCCGCGTCCTCACGCGCACAGGTCCAGCAGCTCACGTCCACGGCCGCCTCGGTGGGGCCGTACAGGTTGGTGAGCACCACGGGGCCGGCGAACCGGTCGTAGAAGCGGCGCACCAGCGCCGGCGGCAGCGCCTCGCCGCTGCAGACCACGTGGCGCAGCGAGGCGCAGCGGCCGGCCTCCACCGCCTCCACGAACGGCTGCAGCATGGAGGGGACGAAGTGCAGCGTGGTCACGCCCTCGCCCTCGATGATGTCGCGCAGGTAGGCGGGGTCGCGGTGCCCGTCCGGCCGCGCCATCACCAGCCGCGCCCCCTGCTGCAGCGGCCAGAAGAACTCCCACACGGAGACGTCGAAGCCGAACGGCGTCTTCTGCAGCACCACGTCGGCGGCGCCGATGCCGAACTGCGCCTGCATCCACACCAGGCGGTTCACCACGCCCCGGTGCTGGTTCATCACCCCCTTGGGGCGGCCGGTACTGCCGGAGGTGTAGATGACGTACGCCAGCGCATCCGGCCCCGCGCCGACCGCCGGGTTCTCCGCCGGCTCCGCCGCGAGCTCCAGCGCGTCCACCGCCAGCACCCCCACGCCTTCGCGCGCGGGGACGGCGTCGCTGAGGGCAGCCTGCACCAGCACCAGCGGCACGGCGCTGTCTTCCAGCATGTACGCCAGCCGCTCGGCGGGGAGGCCCGGGTCCAGCGGCACGTAGGCGCCTCCGGCCTTCAGCACCGACAGGAGCGAGACCACCATCTCCAGGCTCCGCTCCATCAGCACGCCAACGCGCACCTCGGCGCCCACGCCGCGGCCGCGCAGGTGGTGGGCGAGGCGGTTGGCGCGGGCGTTCAGCTCAGCGTAGGTGAGCGACGCGTCCTCGAAGACGACGGCGACGTCGTCCGGCGTCCGCGCGGCCTGCGCCTCGAACAGCTCGTGGATGCACCGATCCGACGGAACCTCGGCCGCCGTGTCGTTCCACGCCTCCAGCACCTGAGAGCGCTCCGCCTCGCCGAGCAGCTCCAGCTCCGAGAGCCGCACGTCCGCGTCGGCGGCGACCTGCTCCAGCAGCCGTGCCAGGTGGCCGAGCATCCGCTCGATCGTGCCGCGTTCGAACAGGTCGGTGCTGTAGTTCAGCCCGCCATGCATCCCCTTGGCGGTCGCCGTGAGGGCCAGGGAGAGATCGAACTTGGCGCCCCCGAGCGCCGCACCGACTCCGCTCACGCTCAGCTCCTGCAGCGCGGCGCCCCCGCCCCCGCCGTTCTCCAGCGTGAACATCACCTGGAAGAGCGGCGAATGGCTTAAAGACCGCTCCGGCTGCAGCTCGGCCACCAGGCGCTCGAAGGGCACCTCCTGGTGCTCGTACGCGCCCAGCGTCGCCTCGCGCACCCGCCGCAGGGTCTCGCGGAAGCTCGGGTCACCCGAGAGGTCGGTGCGCAGCACCAGCGTGTTGACGAAGAAGCCGATCAGCTCCTCGATCTCCTTCCTCGTCCGCCCCGCGATCGGGCTCCCCACGACGATGTCGTCGCTTCCGCTGTACTTGTGCAGCAGCACCTGGAAGGCGCCCAGCAGCGTCATGTACAGCGTGGCGCCCTCGCTGCGCCCCAGCGCCTGGAGCCGCTCCACCAGCTCCGGCGAGAGCGCCACCGGAACCGACGCGCCCCGGTACGTCTGCACCGCCGGGCGGGGCTGGTCGGTGGGCAGCTCCAGCAGCTCCGGCGCGCCCGCCAGCCGCTCCCGCCAGTACGCGAGCTGCCGGTCGAGCACCTCGCCCTCCAGCTGCTCGCGCTGCCAAACGGCATAGTCAGCGTACTGGACCGGCAGCTCCGGCAGCGGCGACTCCCCGCCGTCGCGGTACGCCGCGTACAGCGCCGTCAGCTCCCGGAGGAACACCCCCATGCTCCACCCGTCGCTGACGATGTGGTGCATCGAGAGCAGCAGCACGTGCTCTTCCTCGCCCAGCCGCAGCAGCCCGGCACGGACGAGCGGGCCCGCGGCGAGGTCGAACGGCCGTGCCGCCTCTTCCCCGGCCCGGCGCCTGACCGCCGCCTCGCGGTCCGCCTCGCTTAAGCCCGACAGCTCCTCCACCGGCAGGGCGAACCCGCCGAACGGCGCGACCACCTGCACCGGCGAGCCGCCCACCTCGGCGAAGACCGTCCGCAGCGTGTCGTGACGCCGGACGATCTCGCCCAGGCTCCGCTCCAGCGCCGCCCGGTCCAGCGCACCCTTCAGCCGCCACGCGGCGGGGATGTTGTAGACGGCGCTCCCCGGCTCCAGCCGGTCGATGAACCAGAGCCGCTCCTGCGCGAACGACAGCGGCAGCGCCCCCGTGCGCTCGGTGGGCACCACCGGCGGCAGCACCGGCAGCCCCGCGCGCCGCAGCTCCTCCACGCGCCCGGCCAGCTCCGCCACCGTGGGCCCCTCGAACAGCGCCCGCAACGGCAGCTCCACTCCGAACACCTGCCGCACCCGCGACACCACCCGCGTGACCAGCAGCGAGTGCCCGCCCAGCTCGAAGAAGCTCTCCGTCACCCCCACGCGCTCCAGGCGCAGCATCTCCGCCCAGATCTCCGCCAGCACCTCCTCGGTCGGCGTCCGCGGCGCCACGTAGCGCTCCTCCGCCGACGCGAGATCCGGGGCCGGCAGCGCCCTGCGGTCCACCTTGCCGCTCGGCGTGAGCGGAAGCCGCTCCAGCGAGACGAACGCGGACGGCACCATGTAGTCCGGGAGCTCCCGGCGCAGGTGCTCGCGCAGCTCATCCGCCTGGACCCCACCCACCACGTACGCCACCAGACGACGGTTCCCCGCCCCGTCTTCGTGCGCGACCACCGCCGCCTCGCCCACCCCCTCGCGCTCCAGGAGCCGGGCCTCGATCTCGCCCAGCTCGATCCGGTAGCCCCGCACCTTCACCTGG
>DASWMA010000281.1:0-5243 GCA_036399995.1 Longimicrobium sp.
CCCCACCGGCAGGCGGTGAAAAATCGCATTGTTTCCCATCCGTGCGCCCGCTACATTTTTCGCGCTGCCCGGAACGGCGTTGCCGGGCACGCGGAATCGATCGAACGAAACTCTGTGAGGAGAGACCGTAGATGCGGATCATGAACAAGCTTTCGCTGCTGGGCGTTGCGGCGCTGCTCGCGGCGTGTGGCGGCGGTGACAACGGCGGCAACGCCGGGCAGACCACGGACAACGGCGGCGCGGCGGCCCCCGCGGCCGAGGCTCCCGCCACTCCGCCCCCGGCCGCCCCGGCGGCGAGCGGCGACGTGGTCGAGGTGCGCATGCTCACCAGCGCCGACGGCGCCTCCGGCACCTTCGAGCCGGCGAACGTCACGGTGAAGAAGGGCCAGACCATCCGCTTCGTCACCGACGGCAAGGCCGCGCACAACGTCTCGTTCCCGCCGGCCGAGAACGCCGGCAAGAGCAACCTGCCGGCTCCCAGCCCGTACGTGACCACGGCCGGGACCTCGGTCGACGTGGTCGCGAACATGGACGCGGGCACCTACAACTTCCAGTGCGACCCGCACGCCACCATGGGCATGAAGGGCGTGCTGACGGTCCAGTAAGCCCGCAGCTCCCGAAGTCTCGAAGGAAACAGGGGCCGCCGGTTCGTCCGGCGGCCCCTGTCGTCGTATGCTTCCGGCCAGCGGTCGCCTCCGGGGTGGATCTGCACGGCGCCCGTCCACGGAAACCAACGTCTCTGTCACGGCGTACGGGGAGACGACGTTTTTACGCTGAACCCTCGTCGAGCACTCATCCCCGGAACATCCCCCGATGACCATCAAGCCCAGGCGCCCGCACCGGCCGCTCATCCGCCGGTGGCTGGCCGCGCTCTCGCTCCTCCTCGTGGCGGCCGGCTGCGAGGGAACGCCCGTGTCGGCCGGCTACGGGCCGGCCGCGGCGCTGAACGGCAGCTGGCGATGGGTGTCGTCGCAAAACGTGACCACGCAGCAGCTGCATACGCCCGCCACCGAAGGCTTCCAGGCCACCCTCACCTTCACGGCCACCAGCGGGTGGGAGGGGACGTTCACCTACGCGCGCACCGGCGCCGCCGAGGTGAAGGGAACGTTCTCCATCTCCTCCGAAGACGCGCCGGGGAACGACTTCGTGGCGATCGGCTCGCCGATCGACTTCCTGAACAAAACCGCGTGGATCACCGCCTCCGCCGACAGCCTGCGCCTGAACGGGGTGATGGAGGGAGGCTACGTTTCGAACTACGCCCGCGTGCAGGCGCCGTGAAGCGCCCGGCGACGCGGATGCACGCGCGTCCACCCGCTGGCCCGCCCGCACCGTGAGCATCCGCCGCCCGCGGCGCTCCACCCCGCCGCGCGAAGCCCTCGAGCACCTCCGCCGCGCCGACCCCGTCCTGGGCGCGGCGATCGACGCGGTGGGGCCGATCGAGCTGGCGATGGAGCCCGACCTGTGGTGGGGGCTGGTCGACTCCATCATCAGCCAGCAGGTGTCGGTGAAGGCGGCGTGGGCCATCATCGGCCGGGTGGCGGCGCTCGGCGCCGGCGGGCGCCCCACGCCGGCCGAGGTGGTGGAGATGGACGACGACGTGCTGCGCGCCGCCGGCCTCTCTCGCGCCAAGGTGCGCTACGTGAAGGACCTCGCCGCACGCTGGCTGGACGGCTCGCTCCCCCACGCCGAGATCGCGTCGATGGCGGACGAGGAGGTGGTGGCCGAGCTCACGCGGGTGAAGGGGATCGGCGTGTGGACGGCGGAGATGATCCTGATCTTCACCCTGGGCCGCCCCGACGTGCTCCCCGTGGACGACCTGGGGATCCGCGTGGCGGTGCAGCGCCTGTATGCCCTGCCCGAACGCCCCGGGCGCGACGAGCTGCTGCGCATCTCCGAGCCGTGGCGCCCGTGGCGCAGCCTGGCGTCGCGCTACCTGTGGCGCGTGTCGTCCGGCACGCCGCCCGTCGCCCCGCCGCCGGAGAGCGGCCCCGCAGCGTAGACGGGCTGGGTATCGTCCCGCCGGCGCGTGTTCTTCCCCTTTGTGCCGAGCGATCGTGCTGGACCGGCACCGCTGAATGGTCACACGGGGCAACGGAGGGAACGGAGGAACTGCGCTGAAGTGCTCCGTTCCCTCCGTTCTTCTCCGTTCCTCCGTGTGACCCGCTGTTCCGGATCTGGTCTTACGCGTCTGTCGATTGTCCTGCGTGGGATCATCTCTGCGACATCAACTGATACATCACCGGGTCGGAGGAGAGAGACGATTCGCGCGGAACCGCGGTGTTTTTCGTCCATGCGTGTTACATCTACCTAAGTCGTTGCCGGTTTTCGAGATGCGGGCGGAGGTGGCCGGACGGGGATGGCACGTCTCTTGAGATAACCGCAAGCGCAACCAAGAGTTGCCGAGCCAAGCGCGATGGGGCGCCCACAATGGGCGCCCCATGTGTTTTACGGGAAGAAAACCGAGGGAGGGGACCATGCACGCGCTCAAGACCCTGGTGACCGCCGCCGCCGTCAGCCTTTCCATGACCGCCTGCGCGTCGGGAGGGAGCGGCGGCCTCGTCACGCAGCCTCACACGGTGGCGAACGGCACGCAGCTGGTGCAGGCCGACAACCGCGTGGCCACGGCCGGGTCGGCGGGCGCCCCCGCCACGGTGAGGGTGGCCAACCACAACTGGCTCGACGTGAACGTGTACGCCGTGCAGGGCGGCACCCGCGTGCGCCTGGGCAGCGTGACCAGCATGAGCAGCGGCACCTTCCAGCTTCCCGCGCGCTTCCTGCTGCAGAGCGCCGCCGTCCGCCTGCTGGTGGACCCGATCGGCAGCACCGAGGGGCACATGACCGAGGGCGTGATGGTGCAGGGCGGCCAGCAGATCTCGTTCAGCGTACAGAACGCGCTGCAGTTCTCCAGCGTGTCGGTGGGCAGCCGTTGAGCCACCGGTGCCGGTGCGGGCGTGCCCGCGGTCCCGCCGCACCCCGGCTGAAGGCCGGGGTGCGGCAATCGCGCGTGCAAGGGCACCCCGCGCCGGCCGGCCCTTGCGGCCAAACCTGCCAGCGGATACACTCCCCAGTGTCCCAATAATCTTACCGGACAAAGTGGCCCTAAGGCCAAGGCGCAGCCGGATTTGGGCGCCCCGCAGCATTCGGCGTGGCGCGAAATCCCCGTCGACGAGCTGCGGCGCTTCATGTCCGAGCTCGTATCCGACAGCAACCTGCGCGAGGCCGGACGGCTGATCGGCCGCGGGCGCGAGGCCGTGCGCAAGTTCGTTTCGGGCGACATCGAGACCCCGCACGACCGGACGCGCGAGGCCATCGCCAAGCTGTACGTGCAGAAGTACGGCGCGGGCGCCATGCGCGCGGCCGAGGTGGCGCAGCCGTCGGCGTCGCCCACGCCGCTCAAGCTGATCCTGCCGCAGCCGGTGGAGCGCGCCACCACCGAGATCCGCGCCATCTTCGAAGGCCTGCGCCGCCACGCCGACGAGCTCCCGCCCTCCACCGCCGCGCTGGAGCGCTGGCTGCTGCGCCAGGTCAAGGCCGAGTACGCCGCCGAGGTCCCCTACGCGCGCCCCCGCCAGCGCCGCGCCCGCAAGAAGAAGCACCCCGACGGCGAGTAGCCGCGAGGCAGGCCGGGCAACGATCGACAGGCCGCGCGGAACCCTCCGCGTGGCCTTCGTGTCTCAATCATCATCGTTTTCCCTCAGCACCCCGGCCCGCGCACTCCCCGCACCGCAGGATCCTTTCATCATGAAGCTCACCCGGTCCTTCCTCGTCGTCTCGGCCCTGCTCGCCGCCACTCCGGCCGCCGCCCAGCAGCGCGCCGCCGGCTTCGAAAGCGCGCCCCCGCTCGTGCTCGCCCGAGCGTCGGTGGTGGCCGCCGACACGATCCCCGCCGCCGGAGACACCACGCCCCGGCGCACCCGCCACCAGCACGCGGCCAGGCGCGGCGGGTGGGGGGTGCTCGGCTGGGCGGGTGGAGCGCTGGTGGGCGGGGCGGTCGGAATCGCTTTGTATGAGTCGAGCGGGTCGGGCGACGACGAATGGGGGCCCGTGATCGGCGGCTTCTTCGGCGGGATGGTGGGGAGCACGGTGGGCGCTGGCGTGGGGGCCGCCATGCCGCGCTACGGATCGCGCTGCAGCTTCCCCCACCGCATGGGCAACGCGGTGCTGGGGTCGGCGGCGGGCGCCCTTGCGGGCGTGGCGCTCGCCGTGGCCAGCGACCGGGGCGAGATGGCGGTGATGGTGCCGCTTGGCAGCGTCGCAGGCGCCGCGCTGGCGGTGGGGTGCTGAAGGGAAGCCGCGGCTGGGCTGGGGACGGTTGATCCCCATCGCCAGCCATCGTTCGGAATCGGCTTCACCAAAGAATCTCACGCAGAGCAGCAGAGCAGCAGAGGAGATTGGTTGTTCTCTGCTGCTCTGCTGCTCTGTGTGAGACCTGTTCTCAACGTGTCGGATAACGAGTGTAACCTGCCCTACTCCAACAAGATGTCATCTGAGGTGCGCAACCGGGCGACGGCTGGGCGAGCACGCGGTCCCGATGCATCGATGCACGCCGGAGCACGGACAATCTGCGAGAACGGCCCTTGCGGCGTTCCCCCGCGGGACGGATCACCCGACGAAAGGAGAGCGACGATGCACTGGACCGTGGAGCTTCCCGGGGGCGACGACGACTATGCCATAGTCACCACGTCTGGCACCTTCAACGCGGCCGATCACCTGCGGATGATCGAAGACATCGTCACGCGCCCCGGATGGCGGTCGGGGATGGACGTGCTGTTCGACAACCGCGGCCTCAGCTTCGGCGAGGCCGACCTGCGGGCGATGTACGAGGCCGGCGCCAACCACCTGCGCAACGACGCGCGCATCGGCGACGGGAAGGCCGCGATCCTGGTGAGCTCGGTGAGCGACTACGGACGCGGCCGCCAGTTCGAGCTGATGACGGAAGGGCGCGTGTCGGCCAACCTGTGCGTGTTCATGGACGAGAACGAGGCGGTCGGCTGGCTGGCCGGGCAGATGGTGTGACGTGACGGGACGGTTCGGGCCGACCGGGCGCGGTAGCGGTCAAAGAAGCCTCGCGGGTGTGCGAGGCTTCTTTCGTTGCGGCAAGACGGCCGGCGCGGGTCAGGCCGGCGCTGCCACCGTGCCGGGGGCGAGCTGGCTGGTGCAGTGCGGGCAGCGCTGGGCGGCCAGCGCCACGTCTTCGAGGCAGAAGGGGCACGCCTTCACGGTGGCCGGGGGCGACTGGTCGG
>DASWMA010000282.1:0-2816 GCA_036399995.1 Longimicrobium sp.
GCGGGCGCCTCGGCCGGCGGCGGCCCGCGCAGCGTCGGGGGAGGAGAGACGATGTTGACGGCGTAGGAGCGCATCCGCGGCTCCGGCTCCGGCGTTCCGCCGAAGAGCCCCTCGGCCGCGACCAGGGCCAGGACGATCAGCGCGTGCAGGCACAGCGAGCCGGCGGCCGCGAGCCAGAATCGCTCGCGCCGCGCACCCCGCGCCCGGCCCCCGCGCCCGCCCAGGTCCATGCTACGGCCCTCCCGGGTTCTCTTCCTCGGCGATCAGGCCCACGGTGGCCACGTCGGCCGCCTTCATCGCGCCCAGCACCCGCACCACCTGTCCGTACGGCACCCCCTGGTCGGCGCGGAGATAGACGTTCTTCGCGCCGGCCGCCTGCACCGCCTGGGGGAAGGCGCGCTCGAACTCTTCCCAGCGCACCTGCCGCTGGCCGATGTACACCGCGCCCTGGCGGTCCACCGTCACGATCACCCCCTCGTTCGACGGCACCGACTGCGTCCGCGCGCGGGGGACGCTCACCTCCACGCCGCCCTGCAGCATCGGGGCGGTGATCATGAAGATCACCAGCAGGGTCAGGCACACGTCCACGAGAGCCGTGACGTTGATCTCGGCGCTGGGCTCCATCCGGCTGTGGCCGCGATGCCTGGGCATGCCCTAGATGCGCCCCTCGCGCGCCAGCGCGCCGATGAACTCGCTGCTGAACCCTTCCAGCTCGCCCATGAACGAGTTCAACCGGCCGATCAGGTAGTTGTACCCGATCGACGCCGGGATGGCGACCACCAGGCCGCCCGCCGTGGCGACCAGTGCTTCCGCGATCCCCGGGGCCACGGCGTTGATGCTGCTGGAGCCCGCCGCGGCCACCCCCACGAACGAGTTCATCACCCCGATCACCGTGCCCAGCAGCCCCAGCAGGGGGGAGGCCGTGGCGAAGATCGCCAGCCAGATCAGCCCGCCGGTCAGCCCGTCGCGCTCGTCGCCCTCCTCCTTCTCGAGGACCAGGCGGAGCACTTCGAGCTGCGCGGGGAGGAGGCCCTTCACGTCGCCGGTGCGGGCGGCCGGGCGCAGCTCGCCGTAGAAGGTCATCCCCCGCTTGAACACGCGGGTGAACGGGCTTTCGGGAAGCGCCATGATGGAGTGGAAGGCGTCTTCCAGCCGGTCGGCCTTCTCCAGCCGGTCCACGAACTGGTCGCTCTCGCGGCGCAGGCGGCGGAATTGCCGCCACTTGATCACGATGATGGCCCACGACACCAGGCTCATCACCGCCAGCAGCGCCATGATCAGCTGGGTGGACAGGGTGCCGGCGGAGATCATCCGCCAGACGTTTCCGAACTCTCCGGAGTGAGGAGCCGCCTGCATCATGCGGGGTGGGAGGGGCAGATCGTCATTCGTCGTCCTTGCCGGCGTTCTCGAGCTCGAAAAGGTAGCGCACCGTGTCCAGCACGCCGGTTCCGCGTCCGTTCCCCGCCGCCTCGCGCAGCCGCGTGGTGGGAGCGTGCATCAGCTTGTTCAGGATCTGCCGGGTCAGCGCCTCCACCGCCTCGCGGTCGTGCTCCGACAGGTGGCCCAGCCGGGCCAGCGCGCGCTCGGTCTCCTGCGCGCGCACCCGCTCGCCCAGGTCGCGCAGCGCGCGGATGGTGGGGACCACCGCGAGCGACGCGTACCAGCCCCAGTAGTCTTCCACCCCCTGGGCCACGATCCGTTCCGCCGCGGGGAGCTGCGCGCGCCGGCGGTCCAGCGAATCGTCCACGATCTGCTGGAGGTCGTCCACGTTGTAGAGGAAGACGTTCTCCTGGTCGCCAACGGCCGTCTCCACGTCGCGCGGGATGGCGATGTCGATGATGCAGAGCGGCTTGCGCGATCCCTTCGGCAGCGCGGCGCGGAAGCGGTCGAGCGTGAGCACCGGGTGCGGCGCCGCGGTGGAGCAGATCACGATGTCGACCTCGGGAAGCGCGTGCGCGAACTCTTCCCAGTGGATCGCCGTGCCGCCCCAGCGCTCGGCCAGCTCGCGCGCCCGGTCGTACGTCCGGTTGGCCACCACCGCGGTGCGCACCCCCTCGCCCTGCAGGCACTCCAGCGTCACCTCGCTCATCTCGCCCGCGCCCAGGACCAGGGCGCGGCGCCCCTTCAGCGAGCCGAAGATCTTCTTCGACAGCGCGACAGAGGCCGAGGGCACCGAGGCGGCGCCGTTCCCCAGCCCGGTTTCGCTGCGCACCCGGCCGCCCACGTTCAGCGCGCTCTGGAAGAGCCGGTTGAGCGCGGGGCCCACCACGGGGCCGCCCGCGCCGGCCACCTGCCGCGCCGCGGCGTACGCCTCGCGCACCTGCCCCTGGATCTGCGGCTCGCCCACGATCATCGACTCGAGCCCCGCGGCCACGCGGAAGAGGTGGTGGGCCGCCTCGCGGTCGCGGCGCACGTACAGCCAGCGCGCGGCGTCGGCCGGGTCCACCCCGATGCGGTGCGACAGCACCTCCAGCGCGTGCTCCACCCCCGCGTCGCCCTCCACGCCGGCCAGGTAGAACTCGGTGCGGTTGCAGGTGGTGAGCAGCACCGCCTCGGCCGCGGTCTCGCCGTGCAGGTCGGCGAGCGCGGCCGGCACCTCAGCGCGCCCGAAGGCGAGCCGCTCCCTCAGCTCGATGGGAGCCGTGCGGTGGCTGGCGCCTACGACTGCGACAGGCATCGGGCGATGCGTTGCTCCACTTCGGTGTCGCGGCCGGCGATGGCCGCGTCGAGGAACTCGGGGGTGACCAGCTCGAACCAGGCTTCGCGCCGGCGCGCCGCGTCCGCCGGCCAGCGCTCGCGCATCACGCGGCGCAGGG
>DASWMA010000283.1:0-3822 GCA_036399995.1 Longimicrobium sp.
GGGTGGGGCTACCTGAACGTGTGGGAGATGCCGCTGGTGGTGCGGCTGGCGCTGGAGATGGCCTCGCACGAGGAGCCGGAGCGCCGCGCGCTGGAAGGCGAGCTGGCCGAGCTGGAGGCCGCCTGGCGCGACGCCGAGGAGCTGGCCGCGATCTCCGACGCGCTCTCGGCACCCGCCGCCGTGGAGCAGAAGCTGACCGGGCTGCAGGCCGCGCGCGCCGAGCACGCACGGCGAGTCGCCGCGAAGCACGGCGGCCGGCCGCATGCAGACCCGCGGCTGAGAGTTGAGCGGAGACGGCCACCAGCCAGCGAGTGACGGAGTGCTTTCGCGGGCGGCCGCATCGGACGGCCGTCCATCGATCCATGCATGGACGTTGTCCGCCGGCGGCGTGCGCCGCATCCTGGAATGCAGCTTCGCACCTGCCGAACGCCCGCCGTTCGCGTGCTCATCCGTTCCAGCCGAGGCCCATGACACCACGCTCGCCTGTCATCACCCTGGCCATCGCCGGGGCCTGCTTCGTGGCCGGCTGGGTGGCGCGGGGCGACCGCTCGCCGCGTGCCGAGTACGGCCGGCTGTCGCCGGTGGACGCGCCGTGCGCCGTCCGCGGCCGCCCTGTCCGCGCCGTATCCGACGTCGCGGCGGGGGCGCGGCTCTTCGACGAGCCGGCGGAGGGACGGAGCGCGGCCGTCTTTCGCCGCAGGGGCGGCACCGCCGAGCTGTGGATGGCGCGCGGCCCCATCGACGACGAGGTACACGTGGCAGCCACCACGTACCAGCTCGAATGGCGCGAGCCTGCGGGATGGGTGGTGAAAGACTGCGTCCACCAGGTCGGTCGCCGCTCCTGACCCGAAGGAGGGAAGGTGACGCCGCGAGCGCTCAGGCCGGCGCCCGCGCGGCGTCCGTGGCCGGCACCAGGTCGCAGTAGGCGAAGCGCTCCATCCGCATCACCACCTCGCCCACCTCGTACTCAACGGGTGATTCGAAGCCCGGCCCGCCGCTGACGAAGGTGTGGAACTCGCCGTTCTCGCCGCACGGGTCCACCGTCTCCGGCAGGTCGCCCAGAAGCCGTGCGTCGTAGGCGCGGCCGGCGAACCCCGCGCCCAGCTGGGTGGTGTCCACGCACACCAGCCGCGCCCGGAAGCCGCGCTCCACGAACTCGCGGGCGAGCGCGGCCGTGTCTCGCCCCCACAGGGGAAAGAGCGTCTCGAAGCCGAGCGCCGCCACGCGCGCTTCGCGGTACCGCCGCACGTCTTCCAGGAACAGGTCGCCGAACGCCACCCGCCGGGCGCCGCACTGCCCGCGCACCTCCTGCAGCGCCGTGGCCAGCGCGGCGTCGTACGCCTCGTTGCTGCTCTCAGGCTGCAGCTCCAGCTCGTGCAGCGGCAGCCCCAGGGCGGCCGCCTGCGCGCGCAGCAGCTCGCGCCGCACGCCGTGGATGCTCACGCGGTCGTAGCCGGCGGTCACGCTGGTCAGCAGCACGATGGGCTCGTGGCGGCCGGAGGCACGCAGCGCGTCCAGCGCCAGGGTGCTGTCCTTTCCGCCGCTCCAGCTCAGGATCAGGGGCTCGGGCATCGAATGGCCTGCGTCGGTGGCGGGTGAGCGAATGTGGGATGAAAGGCGCGGGCGCACAACTCGCCCCCGCTCGGGGACGTTTCATGTCACCAGGGAACCTTTTCAGACGTAAAGCTTGCGCACGTCACGGGGGGCCATTAGCCTTGGAGGCATGAAGCACTTCGTGATCGTCCTCGCCTGCTGCTACGACTATTGCCGGCTCTCAGAGGGGAGTCCGGGTCTCGCGCGCGGCTGACCGCAGCCACGCAGGCGAAGCACCACGAGGGCTCCCGAAGGGCAGATGGGGGCCTTCTTCGTTTCCATCCGCGCCACACGCCACCACACGCCGCCACACCTGCCACACCCTGCCACACCCCGGAGAACGAAGCGATGATCATCGTCACCCGCCCCAACGTGACCGACGCCGAGCTCGACCACATCCGCGAGCGCGTGGAAATGCTGGGGATGCGCACCCACGTGTCGCGCGGCGAGGCGCGCACCATCATCGGCTGCATCGGCGACGAGGCGCTGCTGCTCGAGGCCGCGCTCCTCACCCTTCCCGGCGTGGAGTCGGTCACGCCGGTGATGAAGCCGTACAAGCTGGCCTCGCACGAGTTCTCGCTGGAGCCCACCGTGGTGCGCGCCGGCGACGGCCCCGGCGGCGTGGTGGGCGGGCGGCGGCTGGCGGTGATCGCCGGGCCCTGCAGCGTGGAGGGGCGCGACATGCTGCGCACCACCGCGCGGGCTGTGCGCGCCGCCGGCGCCGGGATGCTGCGCGGCGGCGCCTTCAAGCCGCGCACCTCGCCGTACGCCTTCCAGGGGCTGGGCGAGGCGGGGCTGCGCATGCTGGCCGACGTGCGCGCCGAAACGGGGCTGCCGATCGTGACCGAGGTGATGGACACGCGGCAGGTGGAGCTGGTGGCCGAGCACGCCGACGTCTTGCAGGTGGGCGCACGCAACATGCAGAACTTCTCGCTGCTGGCCGAGCTGGGGCACGTGCAGCGCCCGGTGCTGCTCAAGCGCGGGCTTTCGGCCACCATCAAGGAGCTGCTGATGGCCGCCGAGTACGTGATGGCGCACGGCAACCGCGACGTGATCCTGTGCGAGCGCGGGATCCGCACCTTCGAGACGATCACCCGCAACACGCTCGACGTGGCGGCCATCCCGGTCCTCAAGGCCGAGACGCACCTGCCGGTGATGGTGGACCCCAGCCACGCCGGCGGCCGCGCCGACCTGGTGGCGCCGCTGGCCTATGCCGCCGTGGCCGCGGGGGCCGACGGGCTGGTGATCGAGGTGCACCCCGACCCCGAGCAGGCGATGTCGGACGGCGACCAGTCGCTGACCTTCGAGGCGTTCGACCGGCTGATGCGCGGCCTGGCACCGTTCGCCGCCGCCGCCGGCCGCGAGCTGCCGCTGCCCACCGCCGCTTGGCGGGAGGCCGCGTGAGCACCGCCGAAGCAACCCGGGCGCCGGCGGACGCCGCGGCCAGGCCCGCCCTGGCGGCCATGCCCGACACCCCCGCTCCGTCAGGCGCCTCGAACCCTCCTCCCGCCGCGCGCCTGGCAGAGTTGCGCGGCGAGATCGAGCGCATCGACCGGCAGCTGATCGACCTGATCGCCGCGCGCGTTCGGCTGGCGCGCGAGGTGGGCGCCGTGAAGAGCCAGCTGGGGATCCCCACGCTCGACCCCGCGCGCGAGGCCGCCGTGGTGCGCCGCGCCGGCGAGCTGGCGCGCCAGGCCGGCGTGGGCGCCGAAGACGTGCGCTACATCTTCTGGCACCTGATCGGGCTGAGCCGCCGCGCGCAGATGGAGGGCGAGTGACGGGCATCCGCACCGTCGCGGTTGCGGGGCTGGGGCTGATCGGGGGATCGCTGGCGCGCGACCTGGGCGCGCGCGGCGTGCGGGTGCTGGGGTACGACCCCGACGCGGGCGCGCTGGACGGCGCGGTCGCCGAGGGCGTGGTCAGCGCCCTGGGGCCGGGGCTGGAGGGGGTGGAAGATGCGGATGCGCTGGTGCTGGCCGTGCACGTATGCGCCGCGCCGGCGCTGCTCGAAGCCGTGGCGCCGCGGCTGGGCCGGGTGCGGCTGATCACCGACGCGGGGAGCACCAAGGCCAGCATCGTGGCCGCGGCCGCGCGGCTGGGGCTGGGTGCGAAGTTCGTGGGCGCGCACCCGCTGGCGGGCGACCACCGCAGCGGCTGGCCCGCGGCGCGGCTGGGGCTGTTCACCGGCGCGACGCTCTACCTCACGCCGTCCCGCGAATCCGGCGCGGA
>DASWMA010000284.1:0-4705 GCA_036399995.1 Longimicrobium sp.
GGCCGCGCGCTCTTCACCTCCGTACCCCCGTACCTCCCGTACCCCCGTACCTTTACTCGACCGCCCCGCCCACGCCCATGGGGGTGGCC
Organism: Longimicrobium sp.; assembly: GCA_036399995.1. Lineage (GTDB taxonomy): Bacteria > Gemmatimonadota > Gemmatimonadetes > Longimicrobiales > Longimicrobiaceae > Longimicrobium. The sequence continues at coordinate 90 of DASWMA010000284.1, forward strand.
TCGGGCTCGGAGTGCGACTCGTCGGGGAGCGCCACGTCGAACAGGAAGTACATCTCCCCCTCGCCGGCGGCGTTCACCAGCACGTGCGACACGTTGAACACCGGGACGCCGCCCGGCGTCTTTCCGCGGAAGGTGCCGTGGTGCGCGTGGCCGTGGAACACCGCCGCGGCCTTGAAGCGGTCGATCGGCTCCACCAGGCGGTCGTTGCCCAAAAAGGGCATGATCTGCTCGGGCTCGCCCATCACCGTGTCCACGATCGGCGCGTAGTGCAGCAGCACCACGCGGATGGGGGTGGACAGGCGGCGCAGCGAGAACTCCAGGCGCTGCACCTCGTCGAGCGTGGTGCCCACGATGTGCTTGGTCTCGGCCTCGCCGAACGCGGTGAGCGTGTAGCGGCCGAACCCGCCGATGAAGCCCTTGACCCCCGCGAACCCCACCTGCGGCGTCAGCTCGAACGGCTCGCCGTCCAGCAGGTGCACGCCGCGCTCGCGCAGGATGGCCACGCCCGCCTCGGCCTCGCCGCTCTCGTGGTCGTGGTTCCCCAGCACGGTCAGGATGGGGATGCGCACGTCGGCCAGCTCGCCGGCCACCACGCGGAACTCGGCCGGGGTGCCGCGGCGGGTCAGGTCGCCCGCCAGCAGCAGCACGTCGGCCTCGTCGTTCACCTTCGCGAACGCGTCGCGGTAGCGCCCCACGTCTTCCTCGCCGCAGTGGAAGTCGCCCACCGCGGCCACGCGCACCACCCCCGCGCGCTGCCGGTCTTCCCTGCGCCGCCCCCCCTGCCGCCCCGCCGCGCGCGGCGGCCCGCCCCCGTCCGTCATTCCTCGTCGTCCTCCGCCTGGTCCACGGCCTGGGCGGCGCCGGGCACCTGCTCGGCCTGCGCCTCCTCCTCGTGCGACGCCACCTCGTCCCACACGGGGCTGGCGCCGAGCGCCACGATCTGCGGGTGCGCCCGCATCCGCTCGATGTACTCCGCGCGCAGGTCGCGGAACCCCCACTCGTTCACGTCGATGGCGAACGAGAAGCGCGAGATCAGCGTGCCGCGCGTGGTGTCGTGCTCGCGGTCGCCCTCGGTGTCGACCAGGGCGTCGCGCTGGCCGCGCTCCAGCAGCTCCTTCAGCACCCAGCCGGGCACCTGACGGTGGTAGCCGGGATACACGTAGCGGAAGGTCTGGATCTGGGCCAGCAGCAGCGGCCAGTGCTCGCCGGTCTTGGCCACCAGCCGGTTCCAGTCCATCTGGTGGCCCATGGTCAGCAGCAGGTGGGCGATGTCGGCCATGTCCTGCCGGTGCCGCTCGCTGATGAACAGCCGGTGCCAGATCAGCTCCTCGGGCGGCGCCACGCGCACCGGCGTGGCGGCCAGGATCGCCGGCTTGCTGTGGCGGTACCAGTCTTCGTCGATCAGGGCCAGGCCGTTGCCCATCCCGTAGATGATGTCGATGAAGTACGGGTCGTCGAGCGCCTTGGCCAGCCAGTGGCCCTGCTCGAGCCGGGTGCGGAAGCCCGCCGCCCTGAGCACCTCCATCGCCTGCACCACGGCCGCGGGCTCGCAGAACAGGTCCAGGTCCTTGGTCTGCCGGTAGATGCCGGTGTGCTCGTAGATGGCGTACGCGCCGGCCACCACGTAGGGCACGCCCGCCGCGTTCAGCGCCGCCAGCGCGCGCTTGTAGATCTCGCGCTCGGCCTCGGGGATCCAGAACTCGCCGTGGGTTACGGACTTCCTCTCCTCCTTGGAGAGGTTCCGCATGCTGGGCAGCCGGAACGCTGCCGGTTCGGTTTCTGTCTTCGCCATTCACCTGTCCGTGGAAAGCCGTTGGCGCCCGGCAGGAGCAAGGATCGGACCGGGGGCGGGGAGGGCAGCCGGCGGCGCCCGGCCCCGAACCCCCGCCGTTCGCGCGTGCGGTCTGCGATCGGTGGCCCCGGGGAACCGCGGTCGAGCGTGGCTCCGCGGGGTGGCATGCGGCCGACAGCTCCCGAAGCGGACAACAAGGCTATTGCGGAGCCCGGACCAATCTCTCTATCTATAGCGATACTTGATGGCCTTTCCTTTTCCGAAGGGGTGCCGCCCATGCGTTCACCTTCGCTGCAGGCGAGCCCGCTGCGCCCCGTGATCATTCCCGCGATCGTTCTCGTTTCCCTGTCGGCGTGCGGAAAAGAGGCGCGGAGCCACCATGCCAGTACCCGCCTTCTTGCGGGCATCGAGCAGGCGGTGACGTTCCAGCGTGATCTGCGGCTGGAGGAGAACCCGGCGGTGGTCAACCTGTCGCCGCGGGTGAAGGCGGATCTCGGAGGGTTCCTCGTGGCCGACGGCCTGGAGCAGCAGCTCCGCCTTTATGCTCCCGACGGCCGGCTGCGCGGGCGATTCGGACGTCGCGGATCGGGCCCGGGGGAGTTCGAGCACCTGTCCGCCGCCGTGCGGCTGAGCGACGGGACGATCCTGGCGGGGGACATCAACGGGCGTCTCACCCGTTTCGACTCGATGGGAACCCACGTGCTGCGGACGTCGCCGAGCGGCCTGGATCCCATCTACGAGATGCTGGCGCTGAACGACACCACCGTGGTGATCGTCGGGCGCAGGGGCGGGCAGATGCAAAGCCCGCTCGTGCACGAGTGGAATCCTTCCACGGAGCGCGTTTCCCGCAGCTACTTCCCCGCGCCGCAGGGGCCGCCGGGCTTCGCCGCCGCGTATGCGTTCAACGGCTTCGCCACCGCCGCCACCCGCGGCGATACCGTCGCCGTGGTGTTCGCGCTGCAGGACAGCGTGCACCTGTTCGTGCGGGGCGGCGAGATCGGGACGCTGCCCGTGCCGATGCGCGGCATCCGGCGGCTCGCCGCACCTCTCTCGCCCCCTCCCCCCGACCGCTTCCAGGCGTGGTTCGAGTCGTTCTCGACCCCGAACGGGCTGTACTGGCTGAAGGATGGCAGCTTCCTCATCCAGTACCTCGACCGGAAGGGACCGGACAGCCTGTTCTCCCTGCTGCACATGCGGCGCAACGGCGAACCCGTCTGGGTGTCGCCCGGGAGCCCCAGGCTGCTGGCGATCTCGTCGGAAGGTTCGCTCGTGTTCGTGAAGCGTGGCGCGGCGGCTCCCAACCAGTGGTCGATCGCCAGTCTGCCGGCGGGCCGCTGAGGTGTGGGGTGCCCGGCCTGGTTCCGGTGAGCGGCTGCACCGCACCGGAGCCGGCTCCGGAGCCCAGGGCCGGAAGCCCGGCGCCACCGGGCTGATCCACCTCCGTTCGTCCACCTCGCCCGCGTAGCCCGATCCACGGGCCTGCCCCGCGGCGGATCACCGTCCGTCCTCTCGTCTGCCTCGTCCATCCGGCGTCTGCCACGGCTCTGGAGCCGGCGGCGTAACGTCCCTCGCCTGCGCCGCTTCCGCCCCGCAGGGGTGCGCATCTTGCACCCGTCCTGGCTCCCTTCCCCTGCTGGTGTCGCGGGGGATGAGCACGCCGGACGGCGCCGCGCGCGCCGGTGAGACACTCAACCCGGGAGGCTGAGCATGGCACGCTACGGACGGGACTTCGACCGCGGGTGGGACGACGACGACATGGGCGGCGGCGGCTTCTACGGCGGTGGAGGGGGGTACGGGGGGCAGCGGCGTGGCAGCTGGGGCGGCGGGATGCAGGGCGGCGGCCAGTACGGTGGCGGCGAGTACGGCGGGATGGGCGCCGACGCGCAGAACTACGGCGGCTGGAGCGGCGGCCACAACCGGGGCCTGAGCGGCTTCGGCCCCGGCGGCGGCAGCTACGACCAGGAGTGGACCCGCGGCTACGGCAGCGGCGCCGGCCACACCGGCGGCGTCAACTACGGCCACGAGGGGCGCCTGACGCGCGGCTACGGCGGCGACTTCTACAGCGGCGGCAGCTTCGGCTACAACACCGGCGGCGGGATGCGCGACTACAGCAACACCGGCAGCGGCGGCGGCTACGGCGGCGGGATGGGCCGCGGCGGCAGCGACTGGGAGACCGGCGGCGGGATGGGCAACGACTGGGGCGCGCGCGACACCGGCTACGGCGGCGGGATGTCGACCGGCCGCGGCGGGATGTCGGGCGGGATGTCTGGCGGCATGGGCGGGGGGCAGGACGAGACCCGGCGCCTGCGCGCGGTCGACATCATGACCGAGAACCCCGAGACCGTCACCCCCGACACCTCGCTGGCCGACGCCGCCGCCAAGATGCGCGACCTGAACGTGGGGATCATCCCCGTGGTCGACAGCGAGCAGGGGCGCCGCCTCCGCGGCGTGGTGACCGACCGCGACATCGCCATCCGCGCGGTGGCCGAGGGGATGGACGCCCGCAGCACCCGCGTGCAGGAGGTGATGACCACCGAGGTGGAGAGCTGCAACAAGAACGACTCGGTCGCCGACATCCTGCGCGTGATGGAGCGCGAGCAGGTGCGCCGCGTGCCCATCACCGACCGCGAGGGGCGGCTGGTGGGGATCGTGGCGCAGGCCGACGTGGTGCGCGACGTGGACAGCGACCGCGGCGAGCTGCGCGTGAGCGACGCCATCGAGCGCATCTCCGAGCCCACCGGCCGCGGCGGGTACCGCGGCGGCAGCCAGGGCCGCGGCGGCTCGTACGGCGGCGGCGGGATGCAGGGCGGCGGGTGGAGCGGGG
>DASWMA010000285.1:0-1964 GCA_036399995.1 Longimicrobium sp.
GCTCCGGGCGTCACATCATCATCCCCACACCCGGAACCGTCCCCGCGCGTCCCTCGGTACGCAACGCTGGCGCGAAAGCGTTTGCGTGCCTATGTTTACGCGTATCCAACCCATCTCTCCCGCCGTCCCCTCCCGATGGCAACCCTGATCGACCGCTCGCTGAGCCCGTACAACAACTTCCACCCGCACGAGCGCCGCCGCCGCGCGATCGGCGCGGGGCTTGGCATTCTGCTGATGCTGGCGTGCCTGGGCGCGGCGTTTTTCCGCACGCAGATCGTCCGCAACAACGAGTTCGCGCTGCGCAGCGACGACAACCGCTTCCGCCTGCAGCCGATCCCCGCGCCGCGCGGCGCCATCCTCGACCGCAACGGCCGGGTGATCGCCGAGACGGTCACCGGCTACACGCTGCTGGTGGCGCCGGGCCCCCCCGACTCCATCCGCCGGCGCCTGGCCCCGGCGGTGGAGCTGATGGGGCTCGACGCCGTGCGCATCGACGAGCTGGTGGAGTGGTCGACCCGCCACCAGAACGAGCCGGTGCCGGTGTCGCACACGCTCACCTTCGCGCAGGTGAGCTGGTTCGCCGAGCACTCCACGCAGGTGCCCGGGCTCAAGGTGGAGCCCTATCCCATCCGCCACTACCCGGCCGGCGCCGCGGTGGCGCACGTGGTGGGCTACGTGGCCGAGATCAACGACCGCGAGCTCGAGAGCGAGCAGTGGCGCGAGTACCGCAGCGGCCAGAGCATCGGCAAGAGCGGGCTCGAGCGGCAGTACGAGCGGATGCTGGGCGGCAAGAGCGGCGCGCGCTACGTGGAGGTGGACGCGCGCGGCAAGCTGGTGCGCGGCGTGGCCGGGCAGCTGCGGCAGGAGCCCACCCCCGGCGCCGACGTGCGCCTGACGCTGGACCTGGACCTGCAGCGCTACGTGCACCAGGTGTGGCCGAAGGACAAGCGGGGCGCCGTGGTGGCCATGGTCCCCAGCACCGGCGAGGTGCTGGCGCTGTACTCCGCGCCCACCTACGACCCCAACCTGCTGGTGGGCGGGATCCCGCGCGCCGTGTGGCAGGCGCTGAACACCGACCCGGGGCGGCCGCTGCTGAACCGGGCCACCAACGGCACCTATCCCCCCGGCTCCACCTGGAAGCTGGCCACCGCGCTGATTGGGCTGGAGCGGGGCGTGGTGACCCCCACGCAGGTGATGCCGATCCCCTGCACGGGCGGGATGAGCTACGCCGGCCGCTACAGCCGCTGCTGGTTCCGCGAGGGCCACGGCCCGCAGAACCTGCTGCAGGCGATCCAGAACTCGTGCAACGTCTACTTCTACCAGCTGGGGATCATGCTGGGGCTCGACGTGATCGCGCGCGAGGGAACGCGGCTGGGCTTCTCGCGGCGCACGGGGGTCGACCTGCCGTCGGAGAAGTCGGGCACCTTCCCCACGGGGAAGGACTGGTACGTGAAGCGCTTCGGGTGGCGGCCGGCGCCCAGCGAGGTGATGAACGTGTCGATCGGGCAGGGGCCCAACGACCAGACGCCGCTGCGCATGGCGCAGTTCTTCTCGGCTCTGGCGGGGAACGGCACCTCGCGCACGCCGCACCTGCTGATGCGCCCCGACGCGCCGGTGGAGACCGACCTGGGGGTGAGCCCGGCCACGCTGGCGGCGGTGCGCGACGGGATGGCGCGGGTGATCGAGGAGGGCGGCACCGCCCACGCGGTGGAGCTGCGCAACTGGCGGCTGATGGGGAAGACGGGAACGTCGCAGAACACGGCCGACCCCAAGAAGCCGCACGCGTGGTTCGCCGGCTACGCGGGCCCGCGCGGCAACGGCGCGCCCGAGGTGGTGGTGGCGGTGATCGTGGAGTTCGGCGAGAGCGGGTCGGGTTCGGCCGCGCCGATCGCGGCGCAGGTGGCCGACTTCTACCTGAACCGCAAGCATGGCCGCCCCACGCCGCCGCTGCTGTCGGCCGAGAG